>PCTP01000131.1:12421-18622 GCA_002770795.1 Gammaproteobacteria bacterium CG22_combo_CG10-13_8_21_14_all_40_8
CCAATAATGCCATAGAGAATATTCTTGAGGGGAAATCGAGTAATCAACTTTCAATAACTAAAAAAAATCCATTAGATATTAACGACAAAGCTAATTTATTGAAGATGACTTATAATTCTCAAGAGAAACCCTCTCAACTTCATCTCATCAAAAGTTTAGATAATTTAATTAAAGACATTATGCAGTTCCCTAAAAAACCCGCATTGGAACTTATCCAGAAAATCGGTCACACTCTGACCAAAGATTTCATTCCAACTCAAAGCACCAACCAACTGAGCCAATCCATAAAAGAACATATAAAAAATTCAGGCATGTTATATGAAAGTAAACTTTTTCAATCATTAACGAACACTGCAACATCCATTCAAGAACTGAGTAAAAATTCTCTAGATATCGCAAATGACACAAAATCTAAATTACTGGATATCATACAAACCATTCCTTATTTAATCAGTTCTCAACCAAGTCAATTTCTCAATACCTCCTATATTTTCAACAACACAGACATCGCCATGGTCATCATACAAATCCGTAATTTACTCAACCAAAGTGCAAAGTCACAATCTAATTCAGGCCAAACAGGAAAACCAACAGAACCTTTAATCAACTGGCTTTCTCAAATATTGAAAACCTCATCCCAAATGTTAGAAAACATAGAACATCAACAAAGCAGATCAATTCAACATCAAAATAGCAATCAACCTCTTATTTTGCAATTTCAGATCCCTATTAAAATTGATCATCAAGAATCATGGGTATCTGTTGAGTTAGAAGAAAAAAATGCCCAGCAAAAAAAAGGAAAAAATTCAGAGAAGTTATTGAAAATTCAATTACAATTTAACTTTGGCGAGGGGAAAAAACTACAAGTGATCACCTCCATTCATAAAGACAATATGCAAGTTAAATTCTTTGGTGATGATTACTTCACACAAAAGTTTAACCAAAATAACCTAGTACGCTTAAAAAGCAACATTGAAAGCAAAATACAAAAAAATGTCAAGATTTCATTTATCAAGAGCAGTAATAGCAATGATTTTGACCATCAAATACATGTGGAAGTTTGAATGAACTCAAGAATATTTTATAATGAGAATAAAATTCGCCAGGCTATCGCATTATTTTACGATCAAGTTGATGCGCCTAAAATTATCGCTAAAGGAGAAGGTGATATAGCTAGAAGAATGATTATGTTAGCAAAACAACACAACATTCATTTGCATGAAGACCCTAATCTGTTGAAACAGTTTTCTCAACTCAATATAGGCGATACGATCCCTGAGGAACTGTATCAAGTCATTGCTGAAATTATTTCTTTTGTCTATTGGCTAGAGGGAAAAACCCCTCAAAACAAACCCTAATGGACAAAACCCTCCAATTGTGATTTTTGCAATTGACTCAGCAATTGGATTTCCCCTTTTGTTAACTGGCAACATTCCATAATATCATTGGGGTTAGCGCCAATACTTAGCATCTTAGCAGCTTGCTCATAAGATTTAGAGGCATTTTTTGGTTGAAGACTTAAATTTTTCTTTAGATGAACCATGTGTTTCAATTCGACTTCTGTATCCTGCAGTTTTTTTCCTTGAATAATATGAGCACTTTGAATAACAATAAATTGGTTTTTTAGTTGTTCATAATCTTGTGATAAACGTTCTAACTTTATTTTAAACTGACTCAGTAGATAATAAAACCCTGCACTTAATAAACCAATGCCGAGCATCAATAAAATTTGCTGTAAATATTGCATCAACTTTCACCTTCTACCCTATTAATAACTAGAAAAATCCATATCTTGCCAATCTGATTCACCCAGTAACTTATTTAAATCCACCAAAATTAGTAATTCATTGTTACGATTGCAAACGCCTTGAATAAATTTTGAACTTTCTTCATTACCTACATTAGGGGCCGTTTCAATTTCAGATTGTTTTAAATAAACCACTTCAGCCACTGCTTCTACTAAAATGCCTATTTCATGCCCTTCTGCTTCAATAATCACAATTCTGGTATTGTCTGTAATATCAGCGGTACTCAATCCAAATCTCTGGCTAGCATCGATAACCGTGACCACGCTACCTCTTAAATTGATAATGCCCAACACATACATTGGCGCACCAGGCACTGGCGCTATCTCGGTATAACGCAACACCTCTTTCACTTGCATCACATTGATGCCATAGGTTTCGTTACTTAATCTGAAGGTAACATATTGAAGAACTGAATCTTCACCTACCTGCGAGCTGTAGCTGCCACCTTTAAAGTCTTGTGCCATGTGTAATCTCCTAAAACCTTTATTAAATCAGCCAAATATTTGACACGATGATTCATCACATCATGTTATGCATTTTACAGGCCATAACTAAAGTGAAAAACCCGTTCAACTCAACACCTTTCTATCTATTATGATAGTCCAACCTAAAAAAAAGACCTAACTTGGCTCTGAGCCAGAGTGAAAAAACTCAGTTCTCATTAGGATCTGTTATTTTTTTTTGATAGTTTATTTAACATATCTACCAGCACATCAACATCCAATAATGCACACATATGATCTACGAGCATACCCGCTAACCATGGTCGTTTGCTATTTTCTGGTGTCCAATTGACTTCATCTTCTCTAATCATCAAAGCATCCTGCACACTTCCTCCCGCTAATGCCCATCGCGTATCGTCAAGTAGCACCACATACTCATAATCCTGACTTAATTCTTTGGCGAGAGGGTAACGATCGGGCATGATCCATAAAGCCGTATCAATCACAGATAGATTGCCCACTTGATCACGCATTAATCCCATATACCATTCGGGTTGACCGGCTAACTGCGTGAGATGAGGATCCAAACGATGAATTCCTCCCAACTTAACCAATGGAACAGCTAACTTAATTTCACCCACTTTAAAAATCAATGTTTGAAATCTTCCACGCCCCCAATCTGGTATTTTTGATATTCTCTTTTGTGTCACGGGCTTAGCTTGTTGCTGTTGAATCTCCTTAGTCGTGATTTGCTCAATAACCTGAGGCTTAATTTTTAGCTGTGGCTCTATGGGTGTATGAGGTGTCAGAATGTCTGTTTCCCTTTTAAGAAGAGGTGGGCTAACCTGTGGTTGCACCCTGACTTTTATGGCAAGTGGTTCTGGTTTGTGAATTTTAGGTCGGGAACTAAACTCTGGTGGATTCTCGTCATTACCATTTATTGTGTGCGGCTGATGCTTAACCATCTCATTCACTGAAGAGTTTTCAACTGGGTGGTTTGCTTTTTGTTCTGCCGTTTTATGCTCAACTTTAACATCTTCTAATTTCCTGGATGCTTCCGCAACATCCTGAATTTTTGGCATTTGCTTTAAAAGATTTTGAGCTAATTTTAACCGCTCAGACAATACAGGCTTGATTTTATGAGGAACAGTCACTATTTTTTGTGAAATTGGATTTTCATTTACCACGAGTTTCTGGGGTGCCACTGGCTCTTTCTCATCCATGAGTAGACTACTTACAAAACTTTGTAAGATCTCTTCATCTGAGCCTTTTTGTTGCATTAGCTCGCCTCACTTCCTTTAATACTCCCTTGTAATAAATGTTTGATCAGCACACGATATCCATGAGTGCCCTGAGTTTCTGGCTCGAAAACATTGAGTGGTTGGTGGGCAAGACTAGCATCACGAAACTTGGTATCAATCGGGATAACATTTTGCCAAAGCGCCTCAGGATATTTGTCTCTCATCGTGCGCAACGCTTTCACTGAGGCTAAAGTTCTTCGATCAAACAAGGTAGGAATAATAGTATAGATAAAATCAGACTTACCCGCTTTGGCCACCATATGCACTGTATTTAACATTCTTTCTAACCCCTTCAATGCCAAATACTCGGTTTGACATGGGATTAAAAGACGTTGACACACCGCTAGCGCATTGATAAGTAAAATACCCAGTATAGGGGGGCAATCCAAAATCACATAATCAAAATACTCTTGTAACTTTTCAAGCATTTTGCTCAAAACAAACCCTTTTCCTTGCAGTTGATCTAACTGTCTATCAATAGTAGCAAGGGCAATAGATCCAGAAATAAAACTTAAATGCTCTACACCAGTAGATAATATCGCTCGTTCTTTTAACCCCTTTGCATCCCATTCTAAATGGGTCATACAATGATAAATATTGAACGCTTGCTCATCCGAATTCACACCAAAATAAGAGGTCAAGGATGTTTGAGGATCAAGATCCAGTAACAATACCCTATAACCCTTTTCAGCGAGCAAGCCTCCAAGATTTACAGCGGTAGTCGTTTTACCCACACCACCTTTTTGATTGGCAATCGCCCAAGTTTGCAAAAAAATATCTCCTAACATTTTATAGGAACGAATTATTAAAAGTTCAAAACTATTTATTGATCTAAAAACAGTTTATGAGCTCAACAACCCAGATCCAAAAATGAATTGAATTGCAGTTTTTCAGCAAGCTCGGCGAAATGAGCAATTATTGCTTAGTCATGAATCCTTCCAAGAATTACAGCTCAAGGACCTTCTGGTTTTTCCTTAGGCAAATCCTTGCCACGTATAATCAAGGAACCATCTTGTTGCCGAACCTCTTCAAATTCAAGATTATCGGTTTTGGTATTTTCCATATTATCTGTTGAAAATGGAGTTGGTGTCTCCACCCCGTGAATATATCGGGAAATCGCAATAACTACCCTTCTATTTGCTTTCCGCCCTCTTGGGGTTGAATTATCCGCAATAGGCGCATGAGAGCCATAACCTTCCGTCGCCATTCTCGTTGGATCTATACCAAAATCTTGCAATAATCGCGCCACAGCAACAGCACGAGCTGCAGATAGTGCCCAATTGGAACGAAAACGCCCCACGGTCACGGGAATGTTATCAGTAAATCCACGGATCCGAATAAGATTGGTATTTTCTTTTTTAAGAAAGAGCGACATGACCTCTTGAAGCAGTTTTTCGGCGGAATTACCTAATCGGTCACTACCGCTAGCAAACAATAAGTTGTCAGGTAATGATATTTCAATCCATTCATCAGTGGCTTTGATTTTCACCAATCCCCTATCAATTACATCCTTCAAACCATCTTTTAGGTTAGTTTCTAGTAAAGCAAATTGCTTTTTACTTTGACGAGCGGTAGCGTTCAACTGTGCGAGTTGATTTTGGGTAGCTTGGATCTTTCCTGTATCCTGATTTTCACCTACCAAATCGTTTCCGGGTAATGCATTGGATTCGCCAATATCAGGCGTACTGCGACGATTGATATTGCCTTGTTGTATTGGGGTCATACTCCTCTCGGTAATATTAAAGGCTGCCACTAAACTCTCGGATAGCACACGATACTTTCCTTGATTCACTTGGGAAATAGAGTACATCACCACAAAAAAAGCAAACAGCAAAGTGATAAAATCTGCATAAGAGATTAACCAACGATCGGAATTTTCAAAATCTCTTGCTCTTTTATACCGTCTCATAATTATACTCGTGCCACCTCAAAATGCTTGATTTCAGCAAGCCTGGAAGCTGCCAGATCCGAGGCTTGAAATTTAAGGAATAGTCATTTACGTCCACGGATGGACTGTATGAAGAAAAAGTATTAAAAAAATTCATCACAAAGAAGATGGGCGCTTATCGGCATGCCTTTCAGGAGCTTAGGTGGAAAGCCAGCTCTGAAATCTCATATTTCCAAGTATCACGGGTATAAACCCTACAAAAACTTATGAATTATTTACATAGGCTGATAGTTTGCTTTCTATCACACGAGGATTGTCACCTTCTGCGATTGCAATAATGCCTTCAATTAACATCTCTCTGTAACGGCTTTGTGCTTGAGTGAGGTGTTTAAGCTTATGGGCTATAGGTATAAAGAATATATTCGCAGCAACAACACCATAGATAGTGGCTACAAATGCTGTGGCAATCCCCTTACCGAGCGCCTCAGGTTGACTCAAATTTCCCATCACATCAATCAGTCCTAACACAGCGCCCACAATACCCATGGTTGGGCTATACCCCCCATGGCCTCAAACACTCTAGCAGCTGCATACATATTTTCTTCGTGTAACTCTAACTCTGTCAGCATGGCACTTTTAATCGCGTCAGGTTCTGCACCATCGATCAGTAAATTTAGACCCAAGCTAGAAAACTTATCGTCTTCTGATTCCACCTCTTCCTCTAAACCCAATAAACCTGAACGTCTTGCTGTTGAACTCCA
>PCTP01000204.1:0-17932 GCA_002770795.1 Gammaproteobacteria bacterium CG22_combo_CG10-13_8_21_14_all_40_8
CACTTTGAAAAAAATGGATCTCGCCAATAACCAACACCAAGTGGCAGAAAATAGTTTGGTTGTCACTAATCCACCCTATGGTGAAAGATTAGATGAGCGCATTCAAGCGCTACAAGTATTTGGAGAGTTAGGCGATTGGCTTAAACGCTGTGCAATCGGTGCTAAGGCCGCTTATCTCGCCATTGATAAGGATATGGGCAGAGCCACAGGCATTCGTTCAGACAAATTTTATCACATGTTCAATGGACAATTATCCATTGAACTTTGTTGTTCTAAAGTGATACCAGAAAACTTTTCACAAAGCGCCTACACTCAAAGCGTCACAGAACTTTCAACAGGTGGCCGCGAGCTTTCTAATCGACTGGCTAAGAATGATCGTAAACTTAAAAGTTGGTTAAAAAAAGAAGGCATTGAATGCTACCGGCTTTATGATGCCGACCTCCCTGAATACAACGTGGCGATTGATCGTTATGGTCGTTATTTTCATGTCCAAGAATATGCCGCGCCGAGAACCATTCCACCACAAACTGCGCGAAAACGTCTTGATGAAGTGGTGTTAGTGATTAGAGAACGTTATCAAGTTTCTGTTGAAGAAATTTGTATTAAACGTCGTCGTAAACAAAAAAATGAAGACCAATATCAAAAACAAGAGCTACTCTCTGCTGTAGATGTAGAACCTTTTACTGTGTACGAATCGGGTCTTAGATTTGAAGTGGATTTAGGTAAATATGTAGACACAGGATTATTCTTAGACAGCAGACCCATGCGCCGTTTAGTGGCACAACACGCAGCCAAAAAGAGCCTGTTAAACTTATTTGCCTATACCGGAACAGCCTCCGTTTACGCGGCAGCGGCAGGCGCTGCCAGTACCACCACAGTTGATATGTCCAATACCTATATAGCGTGGGCAGAGCGCAATATGAAAGCCAACGGATTTACTGGCTCTAATCACCATTTTATCCAACAAGATTGTATTCAATGGCTGATGGATAACACCTTAAAATATGATGTTATCTTTTTAGATCCCCCCACATTTTCCAACTCGAAAAGCATGGAGACGCATTGGGATGTTCAGGAAGATCATGGCATTTTTATCGAGAAATTAATGGAATCTCTTGATCAAGATGGCTTGATGATTTTTTCGAATAACTTGAGAAAATTTAAACTGGATGAAGAGTTGGCTGAAATTTTTGATGTTGAGAATATTTCGGATAAAACTTTTGATCCGGATTTTCAGAGGAATCGGCATATTCATCATTGTTTTTTGATTAGACATAAGAAGGTGGTTGGGTAGGTTGGTTTTGGTTTTTTTAATTTTTCCCAAAGACTGAATATCTTGTTGTTCAATCGTTTTGACTTGAATAAATCGAATTCATGGCCCCATTGGTTTCAACCCTGACCAAATCTGCTATCTTTTATCTTCGGTTATCTGGTTATATTTACTCATGCTGGCTGCTATCTTGCCGGAAAAGAGATGCTGATGAATAGAACAGATAGCCACCTCTTTACCCGTTAAGCTGAGTCGCACTTGTAGTTGAATCTGTGGATTATGGGTATATACTTAATTTACCATTAACCACAAGATCTCATCATGTCAGACGCGCAATTTAGAGCCATTTTATTTGCTGATATTGCAGGGAGTTCAAATCTGTATAAGACGCTGGGTAATACTGAGGCCAAAAAGCTTGTGGATGAAACGGTGAGCTGCATGATTCGAATGAGTGAGGATAACCAAGGGGTGCTGATTAAGACCATTGGGGACGAGATCATGTCACGATTTGACAGTGCAGAGGATGCATTGGCATGTGCTAGAGATATCCAACTGTTTTACTTAACGAGAACTTTGTCGATTCGTATAGGCATGAGTTTTGGTGAAACCTTATTAGATGGGGATGATGTGTTTGGTGATACAGTGAATTCAGCGGCTTATATTGTAAAGATTGCTAAAGCAAAACAAATATTGTTGAGTGAAAGTAGCTTTCAAAATCTGCCAGAGTCTTTTGCGGTTAGTTGCCATGAGTTTGATCGATTGCAAATTAAGGGAGAGCATGAGACTTCAACGATTTATCGTTATAGCTGGGAACCTGATCTCTCTGTTCAAAACGCCACCATGCTGTTATCAAGCAATGAACTGAATAAGATCGCACCGATTGAAGAGTTAACGCTGGTTTTTCAAAATCAGTCTTTGCATGTTTCCACTAATAATATTCCTTATCATTTTGGTAGAACTAAGAATGAAGTGGAGCTTTGTGTTCAATCGAATCAAGTTTCCAGAAAACATTGTCATATTACCTACCGACATGGAAAATTTATTCTGGTTGATCACAGTTCTAATGGTACCTATGTACAACCCTTGGGGAAAAATGAGATTTATTTGCGAAGAGAGGAGTTCCCATTGCAAGGCGAGGGCGTGATATCTCTAGGGCAGCCTAATATTTTGGCAGAAGACGATCAGATCCAGTATTATTTTTAAATCATGAATTTAAAAATATCCCAAAAAACACCATCCTATCCCAATTTTAGAGGTACTAAAAAACCTATTGGTTTTATGCTGCGTTTAGCTAAGGCCTTACATCTCTATGGTATGACGGCTTATGAGTTAGAGCATACCATGAAAAAAATTGCCAACAGCTTGAAATTTGATATTCAGTGTCTGTCTCAACCCACCAATATCATTATGAGTTTTTCCTATGAAAAGTTAGAGCCTATTACCTATGTGATGCGTGTTGAACCCGGAGAGGTTAACCTAGAAAAACAGTTAATGGTAGATGATGTGGTGGCGAGATGTTTACAGGGCTCGTTGAATTTGGAGTCTGGTGGTGCTGAATTAGAGCAAATTATAGAGCAACCTTCGAGATTCTCCAGTCTATTGAGCTTATTCGCTTTTGCTTTATTGTCCGGTGCTATCGCCCGAATATTGGGAGGGCATCTGTTCGAAATTTTCATGTCATTGCTGATTGGTGGCTTAACTGGTGCTTTGGTGCTTTGGGTGCTCACGGAAGGATCGGCCAAACTTTTATTTCCCACTATCGCATCTTTATTATCAGCACTAATCGCGGTACTTTCTAGTTCGTTAGTCGAGGTTTCAAGCCCTTATATTATTATGGTTTCGGGAATTATTGTGCTGGTGCCAGGATCTATTGGTTTTCAAAGCTTATCTTTTTTGGTTGAACATGATGTGGTTCAAGGGTTGGATACTGCATTTAAAATGGGTTTTGTGAGTATTGCCTTAGTGACAGGGTTATTATTGGCCTCGTTACTGATGCCTCAAAACCATTTCTTAAAATAATGTATAAAAATGTCTCAAAAATAATTAAAAGAATAATTTGGAGATTTAATTGAAAAAAATATTGATACTTATTCTGGTGCTTTTGCCGAGCTTTTCCTTCGCAGAAGAATTATACCAAGTGACATTACTGAGAGCAGCTCCCGGTAATTTTCCTGAGCTTATACAGCAAGTGAAAGATTATAAAAAACAGCAACATGGGCAACTCTCTATCATGCGTCATAGTCAAGGAGACCATTGGGATTTGATGCTATTAGAGCCTGCGGGAAAAACGCCCTATAGACCTCATGACTTTCGAGCATTGGCAGATTTTCAAGAGACATTTTTAGCTAAATCTAATACGGCATGGTCTCAGCTTAAGCAACGTTCTGATAATAATGAAGCCTATCATATTGAGATGTTTCAGGCACTACATGGACAAGTTAAAAACTTGTATTATGAAAGAGAGATGGAAAATCAGTACCTCGCCTTAACACAACGGCCGAGTAATGAGATTTTTGAAACACTGATGGGCTCTGATGTGGATATTTTTACGATTGGTTATCATAAAGATCTAAAAAGTTTTGCTAAAGATCCAGATTTAGCTTCGGAGGTTTTTGAAAAAGCCGCCGTGACAGCAGGATTTAAAAATCGCTCAGAAATCAGCTTTTATCTAAGGCAACTTATCTTAGCTCACCATGACACTTTGGCTACAGCAGTAAAATAGAGGAGCTTTTTTTGATGAAAGCCATGAAGTTTGGCGGATCTTCTTTAGCCAATGCGCATAAGTTTTTAGCCGTCTCAAATATCATATTACAGCAAATTCAGACGATCCCTGATGCTAGGGTGGCTGTGGTACTTTCTGCACCGCATAAAGTCACGGATCAGCTGGAGTCATTGGTTTTTTTAGCCAGACACGGCGTTGAATACAAGAATGAACTGCATCAATTAGAGTTGTTTTTTACTACCCTTATAGATGACTTAGGCAGTGAAAATCGTTCAATTAATTTGAGTAACTTCAAACCAGTATTTCAGCAAGAGATTATTACACTAACTCGCTATTTGGAGGGCGTTGCATTACTTAGGCAATGTCCTGATAATATTTTTGCGCAAATTTTGGTCGTGGGCGAAAGACTCAGTGTGGTTATCATGCAGCAGATATTATCGCGTCAGCAAGTAACACTTTGCCTTGATCCCAAGCAGTTTTTTGTGGCGAGTTCTCATTTTTTAGAAGCGAAAGTGGATTTAGAAGCCTCTTTTAATCAGTTTGAAAAATTTGATCAATCTCAAGCAAATATCTGGTTAATGCCGGGCTTTACTGCAGCTAACAAGCAAGGGCAATTAGTGACTTTAGGCCGTAATGGTTCTGATTATTCGGCTACTTGTTTGGCTGCCTGTTTAAGAGCAACAAGCTGTGAGATTTGGACTGATGTGAATGGTGTTTATAGTGCAGATCCTAATGTGGTTAAGGATGCTCAATTATTAGCGCATTTAAGTTATGCGGAAGCCATGGAGTTGTCATATTTTGGGGCTAAAGTGTTGCATCCAAAAACCATTGAACCTATTGCGAAATTTAAGATACCCTGTTTTATTAAAAACACTTCAAATCCTGAGGCGCAGGGGACAGAAATATCCGATCGATATTTTGAAAGTGGTCAGGTAGTTGCTGCAATTTCAACTTTAAATAATATGTCGCTTTGTACTGTGTCGGGTTCTGGCATGAAGGGCATGGTGGGCATGGCAAGCCGTATATTTGCCGCTATCTCTAGAGCTGATATTTCTATTAGTTTGATTACCCAATCTTCATCAGAATATAGCATCAGTTTTTGTATTGCTGAGGATCAGTGTGATTTAGTGACTGAGGTTTTGCAAGCCGAGTTTGAACTAGAGTTAGCCTCAGGCTTAATTGATCCCATGGAGTCGATTCATCGAGTCACTATTTTATCGCTGATTGGCGATCACATGAAAAGGCATCCAGGTGTTTCTGCAAACTTTTTTCAGTCGCTTGCCCATGCCAATATTAATATTATAGCGATTGCTCAAGGCTCATCAGAGCGTTCCATTTCTGTTGTTATCTCACAACAAGAAGGAACTAAGGCATTGTTGGCCTCACATTTTAGATTTTTTGATGCTCGTCAGAGAATTGAAATATTTTTATTAGGTTGTGGCAATGTGGGTAAAGGACTTTTACAACAAATCCTGCATCAACAACATTATCTCCAACAAAGGAAAATACAACTTAAGGTTTGCGCTATTGCCAATAGCCGTCAACATTGCCTCACTGAGGAGGGTATTGACCTCGAGTCTTGGGCTCAAGAAATTTCACAAAATGAGAAGCCCATCAGTTTTGATCATTTATTGAAAGCCTCTCAAAACTACGCTTTAATAAATCCGGTAATTATTGATTGTACACCCGATGAGAAATTTGTCGCTCATTATGCAGCGCTAATGCAAGCAGGATTTCATGTGGTCACACCCAATAAAAAAGCCAACAGTGGCTCTTGGGAACAGTATCAAAAACTAAGGGAAGCCTCGCTCTCTAGTCAGCGTTTATTTTTATATGATACCAACGTAGGTGCAGGATTGCCGGTGATCGAAAATTTACAAAAATTATTATCAGCCGGTGATAGTTTGATTAAATTTGAAGGCATTTTATCAGGTTCATTATCTTTTATTTTTGGACTATTAGACGATGGTGTATCGTTGTCACAAGCGACAGCCATTGCTCGCGAAAAATGTTTTACTGAGCCCGATCCCAGAGACGATTTGTCAGGGATGGATGTTGCCCGTAAGATATTAATTTTGGCCAGAGAAACGGGTTTAAAGTTATCTATGGATGATGTTGTTATTCAATCTGTATTGCCTGATGAGTTTGATAGCTCTGGCTCCATCGAGCAGTTTTTACAGAACATTCCACAAGCCGATGAAACGCACACAAAGCTGCTACAACAGGCACAAGCACAGAATAAGCGTCTTAGATATGTTGCAACCTTGGAAAATGGGCAGTGTTCAGTGGGTATTAAAGCCGTTGATGAACAACATCCATTGTACGCGGTTAAAAATGGCGAGAATGCGCTGGCTTTTTATAGCCAATATTATCATCCAATCCCTTTGGTATTAAGAGGCTATGGCGCTGGCGTGAATGTGACTGCGGCGGGTATTTTCGCCGATGTTTTGCGAACATTAGGCTTTACTAAAGAAGTGTAGACTTATGCGTACTATTCGATTTTATCATCCCACAACCCTTGTACAAGAGACGGAAATGCAATTAGAAGGCGATGCTTTCCATCATGCAATTAATGTTTTGAGATGCAAAAAGGGCTATCAACTAGAACTCTTTGATGGAAAGGGGCAACAATCTCAAGCAGAAATTCTTTCTGTTGAACGAAGAAGCGCTCAAATTCTGATTCAAAAATGTGAACAGATTGATCGTGAATCCTCTTTGAAAACAGGGTTGATTCAAGGGATTTCCAAAGGCGAAAGAATGGATTATGTTTTACAAAAAGCCACGGAACTCGGTGTGTCGCAAATTCAACCGGTGATCACTGAACGATGTAATGTGCAATTAGATGATGCGCGATGGGAAAAGCGTCACGAACATTGGAGAAAAATCACCATTAGTGCTTGCGAACAAAGTGGTCGTAATGTTTTGCCAGAATTGTTTCCTCCTATCTCTTTAGAGCAGGCTCTGCAACAAAAACAAAATGTAACGGCTACTTTTCTGCTTCATCCAGAAGGTGGTGTGCCTTTTGACCAAGCTAAACCACAAAATAAGTTTATTGAATTTATCGTTGGATCTGAGGGCGGCTTTAGTGAGGATGAGGTGAATAATATCAATGCACTGGGAATTCAGAGTTTAATCATGGGCCCCAGAATTTTAAGAAGCGAAACCTGCCCGGTTGCGGCACTGGCTATTGCGCAGTTTTGTTGGGGGGATTTTTCCTAATGGATATTCAAACCCAAGTGAACTGATTGGCTTTCCCTTGTAACTTTTTATTTTCAGCAGCTTTTAGAAGGAAACACTAATCGCCATTTTTTCAAGGGCATCTAGATCTGGTATTCTCACTCTATCATTGCCTAGGGTCATGAAAGCTTTGATACCTTGAGAAGATTCTTGTTCATCAGCTTTATACTCCAAATCTTCAGATTGCACATGGCTTAACTTGGGAATATCTCTGACCAAAACTCCAACGAAAGGCTGTTCTGGATTACCATTACTGGTGTTTAAAATAGCGATTCTAACTCGGTTATCCAGCTGTTCAAGATCTAGCTCTGGTTCTATATTGATAACCGGTACGTACATGCCACGCCAGTGAATCTCACCCATAAACCAAGGTTCTCCCGTTCCACCTTCAGGCTGGGAGAAGTTGATAATTTCAGCGACGCCAGTATTAGGAACTAGTAAGGGTTCATTCCACATGGGGATCAGTAAGCAGTGTATGTTGTCTGTAAGGGCCATTGCTATTCTCTTTTAGGTTGTATTAAGATTCTAGGCGCTTTATTTTGAATCTTCAATGTTTAATCTTCAATGCTTGATTATAGCGCTTTTGCTGCCTGAGCAAAACGATGCATATAGGCCACAAAATGTCTGGCAAGCTGTTCTGGTGTGCCTGTCAGGTTGGATAAACCCGCTTTACGCACATCTTCTGGCATTGCACTAGAAGCACAGGTGTCGTTGTTTTGTGTCCATACACTGTGCCCAGCTTTTTTCATCGCTCTCGAGCCTTCAACAGCATCTCCAGCCATACCGCTGAAAACAATCGCTCCACTATTATCCCAGACTTTTGCCACTTCTTTCATCACATCATCTATACAGGGTGAATAGGGGGCAGTCCAGCGTGCTCTTGTGGTTAATACTGTGCCATCAGGCATAAAATAAAGTCTTGATTCCACCGGCGCAATAATAATTTCACCAATTTCTACTGGTCGACGATTCTCGGGTAAGTGAACTTTCAAAGAAGAGTAATCTTCAATGATTTTGCATAATACGGGGATAAAGTTTTTATCGATGTGTTGAGCTAATACAAAGCTTGCGTCTACCTTATCAGGCAATGTTTGTAAAAAGAGTTTTAAAGAGGCTGGGCCTCCCAATGAGGCCGCTAAAACCCAAAGTGGAAATTCAGATTTGAATTGAGACTTGGGTTCATCGGTTTTTGTAACATCTTGATTTTTTTCAGTTTCTGACTGTTTTTCTGGTTGTGTGGAACTGCCAAGGCTTTTTTTCTTTAGTGAATGAACTGGTGTTGATGCTATGGGTTTTTGGTAGGTAACAATGGTGGCTTCAGTTTCTGCTAAAACCAATTCACCTAATCTAACAATGAGTTTTCGTACCCAAAAGTCTGGATGTGATTGACGATGTATAGCAGGCTGTTCGTTGATAAAAACGGGTACCCGAGCTTCTTCTAATAAAATATCGAGTGAGTCAGACCAATCATCTTCTTTGAGATCAACCAGCCAAACATCTAAATTTGAGGTGGCGCAGTGGGCTGACTTTAATTGTGACAATGAAATTTTATGGGCAAATTCAACGCCATTTTTTGAGAGCAGGCTGTCCAACTTATGGCTGGCTTCAAGTTCTGAAGCCACCAAACCTACTCTAAGAACAATATCTGCTATCATGTTTTAGCGACCTATCAGGTCCTCAATAGCTTTTAATAAATCCACTTCGTTGAAAGGTTTACCCATATATTCATTGACACCAATCGCTTTGGCTCGTGCTTTATGCTTATCACCCGTTCTCGAAGTGATCATGATGATGGGGATGTTTTTGAGGCGATCATCATGGCGGATCAGAGTCGCTAATTCGAAACCATCCATTCTAGGCATTTCAATATCTAAAAGCATCACGTCAGGGAGCCTATCGTGAAGAACATTCACTGCATCCACACCATCTTTTGCAGTCATGACATCAAAGTTGTTTCGTTGCAATAAGCGGGTCGTGACTTTTCTCACGGTAATTGAGTCATCCACAACCATCACAACGGGTTGTTTGTGCTCTTCTGCTTCCTGAAGTTTTGTTCTTTCTTCTTGGGCAATTGTTATAGGCGCATCAGCTCTTCTTAGCAATGCGGGTAGATCTAAAATCAGTACGATATTACCATCACCTAAAATAGTGGCTCCAGAAATTCCTGAGATCATGGAAAGCTGTGTGCCTACGGATTTTACCACCACTTCTCTACTACCCAATAGTTCATCCACTTGCATGGCGACTGGGTGATCAACACCGTGCAGCAATAGTAATGGGGCAGGTTTGGTTAAGCTTTCCAAATCCGGGTTTTTATCGTGATCGAGTAGTTTCCCCATGTAACGTAACTGGTAGGGTTCATCAGCATAGATAAATTCTGGAGAATCTGCTTTGTAATATTCTTCCAATTCAAAAGGAGATACTCTTACAATACCTTCAATATTGGTGAGTGGTATGGCGTAGATTTCATCCCCATTTTTAACCATTAAGGCTTGGTTAACAGATACAGTGAATGGTAGTCTAATAGTGAAAGTGGAGCCCTTACCCACTTCTGCATTGATGTCTATGAGACCCCCCATGTTTTTAATTTCACTATTTACCACGTCCATACCAACACCACGGCCAGATATTTGCGTAACTTTTTCAGCTGTACTAAATCCAGCTTCTAGGATCATTAGTTGTAATTCGTGATCACTGAGCGTGGCATCAGCGGTAATTAAGCCTCTTTCTATTGCCTTCTTTCTGACAGCGTTTAGGTTGATACCTTGACCGTCATCTGATATTTCAACAACAACTTCCGCACCTTCTCGATAGAGCTTGATGCTAATTCTGCCTTTGTCAGATTTATTGGCTTGTAATCTTTTCGCAACGTCTTCAATACCGTGATCGATCGCGTTTCTAAGCATATGTTCGATAGGCGCAATCAGGCGTTCGAGAACAGTTCTATCCATTTCCCCATCCGCTTGAATCGTCAACTGAATAGGCTTATCTAATTCATCTCCAATTTGCTTAACCATGCGTCGTAAACGAGGCACGATGCTGGAAAATGGAATTAAGCGAGTTTTCATCAAGCGTTCTGATAATTCAGAATCAACGCGTGATTGTTGGAGTAGTAACAATTCAGCGTCAGCGGCCAAGGAGTCCAATGTGTCTTTGAGGTTGAGTAAGTCACCGCTGGTTTCACCCAAGCCTTTGGTTAACTCTTGTTGACGAGTGTATCGATCCATTTCGAGGGGATCGAATTCTTCATCCTCGTCAAAGGCGCTAAATTGTTCTCTGCGATATTCAATTTGTGCTTCAGTTTCTATCTCTAGGTTTCTTACCTGTGCCCTAAGTCGAGCCACTGTCCCAGAAATCTCATCTAAGTTGAATCTGAAGTTGTTTACTTGTTGCTCTAAACGCGCACGGAAAATACTGGTTTCACCGGCAAGGTTGACCAGCGTTTCGAGAGTATCTGCTCCCACTCGAATCATTTCTCTGACTTGAGGGGCTGATGTTCTAGCCGCATTGGCAGCCTTTTGATCGGCTTTTGTTTCTTTTACTGGTTGTGGTAGTTTAATGACATTGCTGGTTGTTGATTGGGTAGCTGTTGTGAGTGCTCCATCTGTAGAATTTTCTTTGCCCTGTTCATGAGTTGAAGTTTCAGCCTGTTTGCCCGGTAGTTCTCCACCATGAGCATATAAGTGTAAGCTGCGAATAAACTGATTAGCAGTTGAGACTTGTGATTTATTGACGATATCGTCAAGCATTGAGACCATAAGCTCACGGCCTTGTTCTGCCAACTCTAACAGTGTTTCATCTGCTTCACTTCTTCCATTGACTACTTTTTCAAATAAGCTTTCTAACTCATGACTAATATCTGCAAGAATGGTTATTCCAGATAATCTTGCGCCGCCTTTTAAGGTATGTAATTGACGTTGTAACAATTGGACGTGAGTTTTATTGCTGAGATCTTCACCCCAAAGTTGCAGTGTATCTTGTTGTTCGTTTAAGAGTTCACTGGCCTCTTCAATATAGATCTCAAGAATTTCAAAATCTTCATCTTCTAGCTCTAATTTGATGATTTCTTCAGTTAATTCCGTTGTAGAAATTTCAGTACTTGGAGCAGGTGCCTCAATTACATCTGCCAAGTCTTCGGAAGATGATAATTCTTCTGTTTCTAAGATCTCTTCTTCATCTAGCGAACTCTTATCTAGAGTTTCAACTAAATTAATTTCTTCTAAAATGGCATCAATAGAAGGTAGTTCTTTTTTGGCATGATGACATTGAACCAGTTGATCAAGTACTGTGAAGGTTTTTTCAACGAGAGGTATAATTTCATCGGCCTGATGTTTTTCAATCAGATCTTCAAGTTGGTGAGATAGATTTCCTACCACAGAAGCATTGGCTAATCTTGCCGCACCTTTTAATGTATGTAGTAGGCGCAACAATGATGCGGGTGATTCGGATTGATGAGGATCTAAAGACCATGCATCGACCACATCTACAGCTTCGAGTAATATATCATCGGCTTCTTCAAGGAATGATTCCATGATTTCAGCGGCTTCTTCATCTTCTTCAGAAAGTTCAACCTGTTGCTCAGAGTCTAACGCTTCACCCTCTAATTGAGCGGAGTCGTCTTCTGCTTGTTCGTCACTGGTGAATGCGGGCTCTTCATCAAAATCCCTCTGTAAAATAGCTGCATCATCAGATAAACTCAGGGTTTCGTCTTCAGAGATTTCTTCATCGGTTAATTCAAGGACTTCTTCAGTATTAAATTCATCGGAAGGTTGCTCATGTTCGAGTTCAGTGTTTAATTCTTCTGCGTTAAGATCATCGACGAGTTCAAGGTCTTCTTCTTCAGAGGATTGTTCATCAATGATTTCGCTGTCTGCCGCATCGAAACTTTCAGCTTCAACTAATTCAGCTTCAACTAATTCAGCTTCAACTAATTCACCTTCGACTAAAGTATCTTCAACAAAAGTCTCTTCAACTACAGCATCTTCAACTACAGCATCCTCAACTAATTCATCCTCAACCAAAGTTTCATCAATAAATGCTTCATCCGCTAATTCAATGACTTCTTCAGTATTAAATTCATCGGAAGGTTGCTCATGTTCGAGTTCAGTGTCTAATTCTTTTGCGTTAAGATCATCGACGAGTTCAAGGTCATCTTCAGTATTGAATTCATCGAGCGATTGATCTTCCTCTACTTCAGTACTCAATTCGTGTGCATTGAGATCGTCGACTAATTCGATAGTTTCCTCAGTATCGAAACTATCTTCAGCTATAGAGTCTTCATCCGTTAACTCAAGGGCTTCTTCTTTTTCTTCTTCTTCGTTAAACTCCTCGTCAACTTGTTCCTCTTCACGCACAGGAGCAAATGTGCCCTCAACAAGTTCTACAACTTCATCTACAACTTCATCGACAACTTCATGTGCAATCTCTTTTGGAATCGTTTCTTCAACAGTATCTGATACGGCAGTAAAATAACCTGTACTCTCAATGAAACTGTGAAGGGATGTGAGTAAATTATTGTCTACCTTAGGTCGTTGATTGGCTGCAATTCTGTCTAAACTATCGGTGATGGAGTTTAATCCTTCAACTAATAAATTAAAGCAGTCATCATTTACATAATGAGGATTTAATGCGACGGCCGCTAAAAGTGTTTGTAACGCCTTAGTATGGGTATTGATTGGTGTGAAATTTAATTTTTCTGCATGATCAGAAATACAACCAATTTTTTGTACTAATAATGATTGCGCATCGTTGTCTGATGGAGCTGACATCCAATGATCAATATCTTCAAGGGCATCATCTAATAGATCTTGTGAAAACTCTAGGAAGTTAACAATATCATCATCTTCTTCAGTATTTGCATCTGCCTGATCTGGTTCAAATGAGGGGAGCTGATTTTGGATGCTATTGATCCTTTGTAGCAATTCCTCATAATGCTCATCTCCAGACTCACTCTCAAAAACCGGCAATTGCTCTAGTTTCTCGGAAATGAAATCAGTGGCATCACCCAGCAGAGTTAAAGCATCTGCTTCTACAAAACTGGTTCTGGCATTCAACTGTCTAAAATAAGTTTCTAAGGGAGTGAATAGGGCTGAAATTTTAGCTGCCCCAGTCATATTGGCCGAACCTTTGATGGTATGTAAAGCACGCACTAATTCGTCTGTGGCTATTTTATGGCCATCAGCAGCTAAGGCATCATCAATAAACTCATTGATTTCGTCTATATGGCTTTCAGTCTCGCTGACAAAAATTTCCAGTAAAGAAGTATCAAGACGATGCTCATTACTCGCCTGAGAAACTGCTTCGCTGACTTCTTCTGGTTCAATATCTGTGAATGAATCAGTGGTTTCACCCTCTGTTATTTCATCTAGAATCACATCCTCTGAACTAAATGCATCTTCTTCTGAGATGAACTCAGAAGTTTCCATATTATTGGATTCTGATTCTTCTTGAACAGCTTCCGAGCTAAACTCATTTGACTCTTGAGCAGCAATGTTGATTTCGATTTCTTCATCGTTAATATCAAATTCTGTTGTAAACTCTTCAGTTTCTTCAAGTTGGCTATCACTTAAATCATCAACACTGTCTTCAAGGCTTATTTGATCTTGTTCTGCAAGCTCTATTTGTTCTTCAGAAGGCGAACTGTCTTCAATCATTGAATCCGCAAGGGGATCGACTCGGTCCTCTTCATCAACCAGTTCTAGTTCATCACTGTGCATGAAATCCAGAGATTCAGTTAGTTCTGAGGCTTCAGTATCTACATCATCGAATGCATCTGGAATAGTCGCATCAATTGGTTCTGGCTCTTCTGAATCACTAACCTCAAGATCGTCGATTTCTGGAGAGGCGAGTTCTAAATGCTCATCTTCCTCAGAATTTATTTCATGTTCGAAGGATGGTTCTTTCTCAACTTTTTCAAGCTCTAGCGTCTCTTCCTCTTCCTGGAATTCTTCGGATAAATCTTCAGAACTTTCATCCAGGATTTCTTCAAAGGTGGCTTCTCGCTCTTCTCGCTCTTCCTGATCGTCAGTATCGACTGTGCTTGAAGAGACTTCTTCATCAGCGAAATCTAAAGAGTCTTCTGTTTCATTGTAATCTGTGCCTGATTGCTCAGCGTATTCTGTCAATGAAATTGCATCTTCATGAGAATCAATGGAGTCTTCATCCAATTCAAGAACTGTATCTTCCTCATCGGGCTCTACGACTTCTTCACTCACTTCTGATGTGACATTATGGATATCTTCTTCTGTTTGGATGCTCGAATCGACAGTTTCCGTTTCTGTTTCAGCTTTAGTATCAGTTGTGGCTTCAGTTGAGGAAGTGTCAACGGAATCAGATTGTGAAATGGAGGACTCCGCTTTTGTTGAAAGAGAGTTGAAGTAATGAATAAACTCATCGGTATTTAGTGAATTACCCGATTTGAATGCATCAATAAAGGATGGAAGTTGCTCGATAACTTCATCTATTTTATTGACCATGCTAGTGGTTGGGTTAAGCGTACCAGCAATAATTTTGTTCAGGAAGTTTTCTACAGCCCAAGCTAATTCACCTATATCTTTAGCGCCAACTAAGCGCCCACTGCCTTTCAATGTATGGAAGGAGCGTCTGGTTGTGGTGAGAGCTTCGTTGTCGTTAAATTCACGTTTCCATAGTGGGAAAACTTGGTGCAAAGTTGCTAGAACATCTTCCGCTTCTTCGATGAAAATTTCGATGATTTCATCATCAATTAAATCGTCAGATTGAGAATACGAAGTGAGTTCAGGTTGAGAATAACTAACAGGCTCTTCAATCTCAACTTGATCTGCAAGTTCGATTTCAACTTCATCTTCAACATCAGAGTCAATACTTATTTCAGGCTCTATCGAGCTTGGTACCGCTTCTGCATATTGGGTTAAAGATTGTAAACTAGACTGGGCTGCAACTAAGATAGTATCTAAACTATGGCTTCCAGATTCATCGTAGCCTTCTAAGTAATATTCTACGCCGGTCAACACATCTGCAAGTGCATCTAGTTCTTGTTGAGCGGGTAGGTTGTCACTTTGTAGCATGTTTTGTTCAACATAGCCTTTACAAGAGAGCATCATGCTGGCTAATTGAGGTAAATCTAATAATCTAAAGCCGCCTTCTGCGCCTCCTAACCAAGTGGGTACCTGCTCAATGGCACTTTTATCACCAGAGCTGGCCATAAAATCAACAATAGAATCTTGTGCTCTTTGTAAATTGACTCGGCATTCTTTAACAAATTGATATTGTGCTTCTAAGTATTCATGCTCTTTGGTTCTGGCTTGTGCATCTTCAATGGTTAGATCCTGTGAGCTGGCAGAGAGATCAGAAATACTGGCTTCTATTTGCAAAATAGAATCTGCAAAAGACATGACCAAGTCATCTTCAACGGATGCATTATCAATTCTTCGTTGTTCCAATAAAGCTAACTGTTTTTTAAGGCTCTCTGAAGGGCCTGCAATGTTCATTAAAATTAAGGTATTTGAGATTTGTTTAAGTTGAGGCTCTAATCGGAATAATTCTTGATTTTGGTCAGCATTACCTCTCATTAAGAGATCTAAAGAGTCTTTGACATTGTCAATATCATCCTTCAATGCTTCTGCAGCGGCATCCATTGCTTCATCACCTGCGCTGGTGAAGGCAACTTCACTGGTACCACTGGTGTTTTCTGCGGGTTTATCAAAAACCGACAGAATTTCAGTAATGCGAGGGTTTGAAAAACCATTGAGCTTAATGGTAGAAACCAGCTCTTGAATGAGGCTGGTTTCAATTTCATCATTCAGCGCAACTTTCCCCGCTTCAGACAATCTCTTGAGTTGTTTGTCTACTTTGCCTAATAAAATTTTAGCGGATTTATTTTTATAGTTACCATTAGATTCCAATGAGGCAACAAAACCGTCGGCTATATACCATAAGTAAGCAACGGGGTAGTTGTAACTAATCGCTTCTAAACGCTCAAGTACTTTGTGAATGCGTTGTAAGCTTTCATGAATTTTTTGTTGTTTAATAACCCCTAACAGACCAAGTTGAAAATGGTGACGTAGCTTTTTCGTCAACTGAATAAAGGCATCTTCGGATTCAGGAAGTTCAAAAGAAATTGTTGGTTGAGGGAGTTTAAAGGTGGGTAAGTCTGATTCTTCCTCAATGGGAATAAGTTCTAAATTTTGTATTCTGCGTAATTGGTTGATGGTGTTATTGAGTAAGCTGGCTTTGTCACTCTGACCTGCGTACACTTTTTGTAAATATAAATTGAGCTGTAAAATACCACCCATCAATGCATCAAATGAGATCTCATCTTTATTTATTTGGTTGGAATGCAGCGCTTTAGCAAAAGTCTCAAGGGCTTCTGTGAGTTGAACTGCGCCAGGAAGACCTAATATTTGAAGCGTACCTAACACCTGATGTAATCCATCAACACAAAGTTGCATCTGTTGTTCTTCAGGTGAATCTACATAGGCTTCTAACGCTTGTCTGGCTTGATTTAGCGTTTTAGTGACTTCTTCTCTGACCCAACCTAATGCGACCTGATCGTTATTTGCGGCCATAATTACTCCGTAAATTGTTGGATTCGCTTTTGCACTTTTTAAAGGCTAAACAAGTTGGATGCGGGACTTTTTGCATTTCATCGTGCTTCCAATTCATCGCCTCTCCTGGTGCTAGCACCAACAAGCCTCCGCTGGTTAATCGTCTGACCAATTGGTCTAGAATTTCTTTTTTGCGTTGAGGCTGAAAATAAATTAACACATTCTGACAATAAACAATGTTATATAGTTGTACAGGTGATTGCTCTAACTCACCAAGATTTCCTTGCACAAAGCAAACCCTGTCTTTTATTTCATCAGAGATTCTTGAATACTCAGCATCATCGCTAACAAAATATTGCGCTCTTAAATTCGCGGGTATTTGTTGAATTCTTGAGCGTTTGAACCGACCTTTCTTGGCTATTGCCAAAGAAGGATAACTAATATCTGTACCAGTAACACCAAAATAAAAGGGCGACTCGTTGGCATTGGATAATGTTTGTAGTTGCATCGCTAGGCTATAGACTTCTTCACCAGTCGAGCAACCCACACTCCATACCTGAATTAAATTAGTAAGCGGCTCTCTTTTTGCCAATAATTCTCGAACGGTATCACTTCTAGCTGTTTTTCTTTGTTTGATTTCATTTTGAATGATATCTTTAGCAAAATCCTGAACCAATTTCATGGCATCTGCGTCACGAAAAAACCGAGTTTCATGAACGGTCAACAGATCCACTAAGGTTGGCCATTCAGCTTCTTCTCCACTATTCATCAAACTGGCAAAATACTCACCATAACTACCCATACCTTTGATACGTATTCTATTGACCAGCTTCGATAGCAAAAAAGTCTTCCGGTTTTCTGGAAGCCAAAGCCCTGTTCTATCCTCGATAAGTCTTTGCCAGAGCGCAAATTCGGACTCTGGCATTTCCTTGAAACTCATGTGAGATGGCTGTGATGCATTCAAAATTAAATAGCTTTCTGGGATTAGTATTCAGTGGTCTCAGCATCCTCTTCAACATATTCCTCATCGGAATGTTGAGAGTCACTTTCTTCATCTTCAGGAAGTTTGAAGCCTTCTACGTTACGGCTTAAGTTTTCTGACAATTCAGCCAGGTTACCAATCGATACCGCTGTTGCCTGAGTACCAGCAAGAGTTTGGTTGGTAATTTCTTGAATGAC
>PCTP01000204.1:18003-18528 GCA_002770795.1 Gammaproteobacteria bacterium CG22_combo_CG10-13_8_21_14_all_40_8
ATTCTGCAAGAGACGATGATACGTTTTCGATTTCTTCCAGTGCCACACCCGCATCTTGCGCTAGGCGAGCTCCACGCACCACTTCCGCGGTGGTTTGTTCCATGGAAATAACCGCTTCGTTGGTATCGTTCTGAATGGTTTTAACCAGTGCTTCAATCTGTTTGGTCGCAGCGGCTGAACGTTCTGCCAGTCGCTGCACCTCATCCGCAACCACCGCGAAGCCGCGGCCCGCGTCACCGGCCATAGAGGCCTGGATTGCCGCGTTAAGTGCGAGGATGTTGGTTTGGTCAGCAATGTCGTTAATCAGCGATACGATGTCACCAATTTCTTGCGATGATTCACCGAGTCGTTTAATCCGTTTTGAAGTGTCTTGAATCTGTTCACGAATCGTGTCCATACCGTGAATAGTATTTTGTACCACTTTCGCACCGTTGCTCGCGATCGATACCGATCGCTCCGCTACCGCAGCGGATTCAGCGGCGTTTGCGGATACTTGGTCAATGGTGACGGCCATTTCATTGACCG
>PCTP01000121.1:0-1564 GCA_002770795.1 Gammaproteobacteria bacterium CG22_combo_CG10-13_8_21_14_all_40_8
TAGTACGCTATGGCAATGTGGTAGGTTCCAGAGGATCTGTGGTGCCATTTTTTCAGAAATTGATCGATGATGGCAGCGATTATTTACCGATTACTCATGAAGAAATGACCCGATTTTGGATTACCTTGGAACAGGGCGTTGATGTGGTTCTTAAGGGTTTTTATCGTATGAATGGTGGTGAACTTTTTGTACCAAAAATTCCTTCTGTCAAAATATCCGATGTGGCAACTTCAATGGCACCAAACTTAGTGCAAAAAATTATTGGTATTCGGCCTGGAGAAAAACTTCATGAGATCATGTGTCCCTCAGATGACTCTTATCATACCTATGAGTTTGACGATCATTTTGTCATTACCCCTTCAATAACTTTTAATCGACGTTCTAATAGCTTTGATGAAAATGCATCGGG
The DNA here is from genome assembly GCA_002770795.1 of Gammaproteobacteria bacterium CG22_combo_CG10-13_8_21_14_all_40_8. Lineage (GTDB taxonomy): Bacteria > Pseudomonadota > Gammaproteobacteria > Enterobacterales > 21-14-all-40-8. The sequence goes on from PCTP01000121.1 coordinate 410, forward strand.
GGAAAAAGGCCAGTTAGTGGAACCAGGTTTCGAGTATAACTCCAAAAACAATCCAAATTTTTTATCCGTGGAACAAATTAAAAATTTTGATTCTGCGGATGTTAGCAGAACAGATATTAAAGGTTAACTGTAGTGATACCCTATGGTTTACATCAAATCAATCAACAGGATATTGATGCTGTCGTTGAGGTTTTGCAATCAGATTTTTTGACTCAAGGCCCTATACTTCCACAGTTTGAACGGCAAATTGCACAGGCCACTCAATCTCAATATTGTATTGCGGTAAACTCAGCAACTTCAGCACTGCATTTGGCTTGCCTAGCTCTGAACCTAGGAAAAGACGATGTTGTTTGGACCAGCCCCATTAGCTTTGTTGCCAGCGCCAATTGTGCATTGTACTGTGGTGCACAGATTGATTTTGTGGATATCGATCCAGATACTTATAATCTCAGTGCTGTAGCCCTATCTAAAAAATTGCAATACAACAAACAGCATAATTTACCCTTACCTAAGATTGTGATAGTGGTTCATCTTGCTGGTCAACCCTGTGATATGCAAGCTATCTATGAATTATCGCAACAATTTCACTTTGCTATAATTGAGGATGCCTCTCATGCGATTGGTGCGCAGTATCATGCGCAAAAAGTCGGTAGTTGTCAGTATAGTGATGTCAGTGTATTCAGTTTTCATCCAGTTAAAATTATTACAACTGGTGAAGGCGGCGCCTTGACCACTAATAGTGAAGAACTGTATCAAAAAATCAACCTGTTACGCAGTCATGGCATCACCAGAGATGAGTCGCTAATGCATGAGGCAAGTCATGGCCCTTGGTATTATCAACAAATTGCTTTGGGGTTTAACTATCGCATGACAGAGATACAAGCGGCTTTGGGACTCTCTCAATTGACACGCTTAGACGATTTCATTCAACAACGAAGAGCTTTAGCGCAGAGATACCTACAGAAGTTAAAAGATTTACCGCTCAAATTGCCAGTGGAAATGGCAAATACCCAGAGTGCTTATCATCTTTTTATTATTCGATTAGAATTAGATAACATCCCATTGACTCATCGTCAGGTATTTGAATGGCTGAGGGAAAATGGCATTGGTGTGAATTTACATTATATACCGATTCATACCCAACCCTATTATCAA
>PCTP01000121.1:1573-5536 GCA_002770795.1 Gammaproteobacteria bacterium CG22_combo_CG10-13_8_21_14_all_40_8
AGCCAACAGCAACAGGATAAAGTGATCAGTTCGTTAACAAAGATTTTAAGTGGAACTATTTAAACGATGCTTCATTCCATAGAAATGAATCATCAATTTGCAGGTATCGCCAAAAATGACAAAATTTATTGCTGAAGTTTCCAGTAATCACCATAAAGATATTGATCGATGCTTTCAATTTATTGAAACGGCAGCGGCTATTGGTTGTGATGCGGTTAAGTTTCAATTATTTCGTATTGAAGAATTATTTTCACCAGAAATACTGGCAAAAAGCGAAACCCATCGTAATCGGAAACAATGGGAACTTCCTGTTGAATTTATTCCACAACTACGCGCTTGTTGTGATAAAAATCAGGTCGAATTTTCCTGTACCCCATTTTATTTAGAAGCGGTGCAACAACTCGCGCCCTATGTACATTTTTTCAAAATAGCCTCCTATGAATTATTGTGGAAGGAGCTTTTAAGAGACTGTGCTCTGACTCAATTGCCTGTGGTATTGTCTACGGGAATGGCCACGCTTGAAGAAATTGATGAAGCCTTGGCTACTCTTAAACAATATCAGGCGACAGATATTACCCTGTTACACTGTGTTTCGGCTTATCCAACACCGATGGAAGAATGCAATTTAGCGGTATTGGGCGAGTTTAAAAAACGCTATCAGGTGAAAGTGGGATGGTCTGATCATTCAGTTTCCAGTGCGGTTTTAAATCGCGCTATCCATCATTGGCAAGTGGATGCTGTTGAGTTCCATCTTGATTTAGATAAACAGGGCGCTGAATATGCCGCTGGCCATTGTTGGTTGCCAGAACAAATCGCCCCAGTGATTGCTGCCTCCAAACAGATCGAACTAATCGATGGCTGTTCTTTGAAAAAATTTGTTGCCAGCGAAGCGGCTGATAGAGATTGGCGAGCCGATCCATCGGATGGACTTAGACCCATGCTTCATCTACGCGAAAACTTTTAGGAAAAAATCATGCATACAACAAACGAAATACATGTAGGTGCTGATTCCATCATACATTTTTTAAGTCAGATGGGAATTAAAGTTCTGCATAATTTTCCAGGCGGCACCATTGCGCCTTTGCTGGATGCCTGTCATAAATTTAATATCCGAGTGATTACATCAAGGCATGAACAGGGCGCAGGTTATGCGGCGCTAGCTCAGGCTAAGTTGACTGGGTTGCCGGGCATTGTTGCTGTGACTTCAGGCCCTGGTGTCACCAATGTGATGACCTCTGTCGCCGATGCTTATTTTGACGGTATACCCATGTTAGTTTTCACTGGTCAAGTAGGGACAGCAGATTTAGCTCGCCATAAAGATATCCGACAAAGAGGCTTTCAAGAAGTGGATACGCCTTTATTGATGCAACCCATTACTAAAGCTCAGTATCAACCTCATAACGTCTCTGAACTGTTGGAAATGATTCCAGAAGCTTGGCAAAAAGCCATGGAAGGAAGAAAGGGTCCTGTCTCTATTGATTTACCCATGGATGTACAACGTGCTCAATTTACCCGATCTTTATTCTGTCTGAATGCTTCAGAAATTCGTGTGGATGGTGATGCGTTAGCAGTGTTTATTAACCCATTAATCAGTGCGATTACTCAGGCAAAACGTCCAGTCATTATTGCAGGTAATGGCATGATGAATCCAAAGAATATTGATGGTTTCAAACAACTGCTAAAAATATGGCCTGTGCCTGTATCTTCCAGTTTATTAGCCGTGGGATTGGTGGATTCTGACTCTAAACTTTGCTTGGGATTTCATGGGCACACAGGCAGTCAAGTGGCTGGCTTGGCTATTCATGAAGCAGATTTGGTTTTGGTATTAGGTTCTCGATTGGATGTCAGACAGACGGGAACGCAAACCCAAAATTTTGCACCTCATGCAAAAAAATTTCGTGTTGATTTTGATAGGGCAGAAATTGCTTATTCAAGAGTCGATGTTGATTCAACCTATTATGGTGCGTTACAACATTTTTTACCTGAATTGTTAGCAAAGCTACAAAATTTGCAACAGACATTGCCAGATTTATCACCTTGGTATCAAAAAATAGCGGAATATAAAAGTCAATTTGGCTGGTGTTATCCAGAGTATCCAGGATTAGCCCCTCAATCAGTGATAGAACAGATTTCAAAAGCAATTTCCTCACCTGTTATCTGTGTCACCGGCGTGGGTTCTCATCAACATTGGGTGGCAAGACATTTTCGCTTTCACTATCCCCAGAGACAATTACTCACATCTGCTGGTCATGGCGCCATGGGTTATGATTTACCCACAGCCATCGGTGCTGCGATACATGCGCCTGAGGCACAAGTGTTATGTATCGTCGGTGATGGCTCTTTGCAAATGAACATTCAAGAACTGGGCATGATTCAGGAATATCAATTAAAAATTAAAATCGTTGTTTTAGATAACCATCGTTTAGGATTGGTTTCACAATTTCAATTAATGAATTGGGAAACTGATACCGCTTGTGGATTAAAAAAATCCCCAGACTTTTTTGCAATTGCCCAAGCTTATGGAATTAGAGCATTTCATGCGACCAAGCAATCTGAATTTGAAGCTGTTTTGGACGATTTTGTGAAAGCAGATAGTGCCGCTTTGTTGCATCTGGAATTAGACTCTCGCCATGATGTTTTACCTATGTTACTTGGGCCTCAATCTATGGATAAAATGTGGCCATTCTACGATATGCAAGGCGAGCTGAGAGAGCAATCAAAATGAAGCGCTTAGTTTTTATCACGGGTGGTTCCAGAGGTGTTGGTAAGGCACTAGTCAAAGTTTTTTATCTGGCTGGTTATGATGTCGCATTTAGCTATTTAAGCCAAAAATCATTGGCCGAATCATTTGTAACCGAATTACAAGATGATGCTAAAAAAGATGATTTTTATGGGAAAATTTATGCTTTGCAAATGGATCAAGGGAACGAAGAAAATATCCAACAAGGTTTACAATCAATACATACATTTTTTGGTTGTCCCATAGATATTTTGATCAACAATGCGGCCATGGCTCAAGAAAAACCATTCTTAACGATTAGCGCTGATGATTGGGACAAAATGTTAAAAGTGAATTTGCAGGGGCCTTTTATACTGAGCCAACAAGTTGTACCAGCTATGGCTCAACAAGGTTGGGGAAGAATCATCAACATCACTTCCATTGGTGGTCAATGGGGGGGATTTAATCAAGTTCACTATGCGGCTTCCAAAGCAGGACTGATTAGTCTGACGCAATCTTTGGCTAAAATATATTCAAAAGATGGGGTCTCTAGTTCAGCTATTGCCATTGGTCTAGTGGCAACAGATATGAGTGCCAAAGAATTAGCCACAGATGCAGGCCAAAAAAAGGTTGAATCCATTCCTAGTCAACGTTTAGGTACGGCGGATGAAATTGCACAAATGGCATTATTTTTAGCTTCTGAAAACGGCGCTTATTTGACGGGACAAACACTCAATGCCAATGGTGGATTATATTTTGGGTAGTCGTCATTCCTAACAGAGAAAGGAATAAATAATGATTAGAAATTGCTTTTTATGTGGTTCAAAAGTTGAAAAAATATTTTCCACAATTTGGGCTTTGCCGGGACTGGAAAATACAGAGATAGGTTTTTCCGTTTGTAAAAGTTGTGGCTCTACTTGTCAAAGCCCTACTGTGTCGTTTGAACAAATGATGCAATTTTATGAGACCCTGGCGGTATATACCAATCCAGGGCGTGGTGAAAAACCCAGTGTCGCTAAAATACGCGATCTGGATGAGCAAATTCAATTTATCACCAGAGGCATTGGAGAGCTACCTAAAAGTGCTTTGCAAATAGGTTGCTCGGATGGCTATACACTTTCACGTTTTCAACAAGCGGGCGTTAGCAGAGTGGTGGGTGTCGAACCCGGCACAGCATCTGTTGCAATCGCAAAACGTCTTTATGGCATAGATTGTATTCATGATTCAGCAGAAAATTTTTCAAC
>PCTP01000022.1 GCA_002770795.1 Gammaproteobacteria bacterium CG22_combo_CG10-13_8_21_14_all_40_8
TAATGGCATAAACGATTGTCTATTAAAGCTCATTCTTTTCATTCTATTATCATCGACTCCTTTCCCTTATTCCCCCGCCTCAAGTTTTTCCACACGTTGGAAACCTCTCGGTAATTTAGAGCCTCTTCGTCCTCTTTCTCCATGATAATGCAACAAATCTGTGCCTTTTAGGGTTAAAGCCCTTTTCCCTGAATAAATTAAAAGGGGTTGCTCAGGTTTGAGAACAGCCATATCAATCACATATTCTTCTCTTAGTTTTACCCGGCTTGATGGGATGCTGATAATTTTATTGCCTTTTCCTTTGGCCAAAATAGGCAACTCTGTCAGCGGGAAAACTAATAAGCGCCCTTCTGTCGTTGCTGCAGCGACTAAAGAGTTATCATAATCAGAAAATTCTTTAGGAGTCATCACCTTGGCTCCAGAGGGAATGGATAAAATTGATTTACCATTTTTATTTCGAGTAAACAGATTTTCCAATTGGGTAACAAAGCCATAGCCTGAATCTGTTGCCATTAATAACAGTTGCTTGTCTTCCCCCATAATCACGCTGTTAAAAGTAGCGCCTGCAATAGGATTTAAACGACCCGACAAGGGTTCGCCCTGACCTCGTACAGAAGGTAAATTATGTGAAGGTATTGAATAACTTCTTCCCGTAGAATCCAAAAAGATTGCCATCTGGTTTGACTTGCCATAGGCGATAGCCAAGAATTGATCGCCGGTTTTAAAGGTCACTTTATCTAAATCTACCTCATGACCCTTGGCAGAACGAATCCAGCCTTTATCAGACAGAATGACACTAATGGCCTCACTGGGCATAATTTCATTTTCGGTTAATGCTTTGGCTTCAGAGCGTTGGATAATGGGAGAGCGTCTTGCATCGCCAAATTTCTCAGCGTCTTCTTGGATCTCTTTCTTTATTAATGTTCTTAAGCGTCGATCAGAACTCAATAATAATTCTAAACCTTTCTTCTCTTCTTCTAACTCAGCTTGTTCTTTACGAATTTTGATCTCTTCAAGTTTGGCTAAATGACGTAATTTTAAATTTAAAATCGCTTCAGCTTGTCTTTCAGAAAGATGAAATCTTTGCATCAAAATAGGCGCAGGATCATCTTCACTTCGAATAATAGCAATCACTTCATCAATGTTTAGGAATGCGACTAATAAGCCTTCTAAATCATGTAATCTCGATAAAACCTGTTGTAAACGATAATTTAAACGACGTCGCACGGTATCCATTCGATACGCCAACCATTCCGTTAAAATACCCTGTAGGTTTTTAACTTGAGGCAGGCCATTCGTGCCAATCATATTTAAATTTACACGAAAGCTTTTCTCTAAATCCGTGGTGGCATAAAGATGTCCCATCAACTGTTCTATATCGACACGATTGGAGCGCGGAATAATCACTAACCTGGTGGGGTTTTCATGATCAGATTCATCTCTTAGATCACTCACCATGGGTAATTTTTTAGCGCGCATCTGACTGGCGATTTGTTCTAAAACTTTAGCGCCTGATACTTGGTGTGGCAAAGCATAGACCACCACATCTCCATCATCCATCGTCCAAACTGCACGTTGTCTGATACTGCCTTTACCCGTTTGATACACTTTTTCCAATTCATCTTTTGAGGTAATAATTTCAGCTTCTGTTGGGTAATCTGGTCCTGGAATTATTTGCAAAAGATCATTCAACGTCGCTTTAGGATTTTCTAATAAATAGACACAGGCTTCTGCAACTTCTCGTAAATTATGAGGCGGCAAATCTGTCGCCATACCCACGGCAATACCGGTAGAGCCATTCAATAATATATTCGGTAATCTTGAAGGCAATAAAATAGGTTCTTCCAAAGTACCATCAAAATTCGGTTGCCAATCAGTGTTGCCCTGACCTAATTCTGACAACAATACACTGGCATAAGCAGACAATTTAGCTTCTGTATAGCGCATGGCCGCAAATGACTTAGGATCATCGGGCGAGCCCCAGTTTCCTTGACCAGAAACCAATGGGTAGCGATAGGAAAAGGGCTGAGCCATTAATACCATGGCTTCGTAACAGGCCGAATCTCCATGAGGGTGAAACTTACCTAATACGTCACCCACTGTTCTCGCGGACTTTTTAAACTTAGAAGCAGCGCTTAATCCCAGTTCAGACATGGCATATAGAATTCTTCTTTGAACGGGTTTAAGACCATCACCCACATGGGGCAAGGCTCTATCCATGATCACATACATGGCATAATTCAAATAAGATTCTTCGGTAAACTCTGCCATTGAACGTTGTTCACAACCTTCAACTGGTACTAAAAGGGTATCAGTCATCAGAGCCTCCTAAGGTTTCATTGGTGAGTATCACTTCGGCAAGATTTCCTTTAGTCTCTAGCCAAAACTTACGATCTCCCGCCCTTTTTTTAGCGAGTAACATATCCATCATTTCATGGGTCTTTTCTGGATCTTCTATCACTAATTGTACCAAACGCCTGGTATCCGGGGCCATGGTGGTTTCTCTTAACTGCAAAGGATTCATCTCACCCAAACCTTTGAAGCGTTGAATACTGACTTTGCCTTTCATCTTTTCTGCCGCAATTCGCGCCAACACGCCGTCTTTTTCACTATCATCCAGGGCATAAAATACCTGTTTTCCCACATCAATTCGATATAAAGGTGGCATGGCCACAAAAACATGTCCCCTCGCCACGAGGCTGGCAAAATGTTTCACAAATAAGGCACACAATAGGGTGGCAATGTGTAAACCATCGGAATCCGCATCAGCTAAAATACATACTTTCCCATAGCGTAATTCCGTTAAATCATCACTATCAGGATCTATCCCCAAAGCGACGGAAATATCATGGACTTCTTGACTCGCCAGCACTTGTTGGCTTTCAACTTCCCAAGTATTTAGAATTTTACCTCTTAAAGGCATAATCGCTTGAAACTCTTTGTCTCTGGCTTGTTTGGCTGAACCGCCCGCAGAATCACCCTCCACTAAAAATATTTCACAACGCATCACATCTTGCCCAGAGCAATCGGCTAATTTACCGGGCAATGCCGGTCCAGAAGTCACTTTTTTACGCGCAATTTTTTTACTGGCTTTCAAACGCTTCTGGGCGTTGTTGATCATTTTTTCAGCGAGCTGTTCACCTAAATCAGAATGCTCATTTAACCACAGACTAAAAGCATCTTTGATGACACCTGTCACAAAGCTGGCACATTGTCTTGAAGATAGGCGTTCTTTGGTTTGTCCCGAAAATTGTGGATCTTGTAACTTCACTGACAAGATATAACAAATGCCATCCCAAACATCATCACCAGTGAGCTTGATGCCTCTCGGTAAAATATTACGGAACTCACAAAATTCACGGATAGCTTCCAGAAGTCCCGTTCTTAGACCATTGACATGGGTACCACCCAAAGCGGTTGGAATGAGATTTACATAACTTTCAGTAACCGCCTCGCCCCCATCCGCCAACCAAAATAAGGCCCAGTCAACCACCTCACCATTGCCTTCCAAACTCCCCGTAAAAGGCATTTCAGGCAGATGCTCATATTTTTCAGTCTCTGACAATAAATAGGCACGCAATCCATCTTCATAGTGCCATTCCGTGGTTTCATTGGAGATATTGTCTATAAACTTAACTTGGAGCCCGGGACATAACACCGCTTTAGCACGCAGCAAGTGTTTTAGCTGATGAATGCTATATTTGGGATTATCAAAAAACTTCGCATCCGCCCAAAATTTAACGGTAGTGCCCGTATTTCTTTGTCCAACGGACCCTACCACAGCCAGATCAGTGACTTTTTCACCATTGGCAAATGTCATCAAATATTCACTGCCACCACGTTTGACAAAAACTTCCACTCGCGTAGACAGCGCGTTAACCACACTGATACCTACACCATGCAATCCGCCACTAAAGGCATAGCTTTTATTAGAAAATTTCCCTCCCGCATGGAGTCGAGTCATAATGACTTCCACCCCTGGGACACCCTCTTCAGGATGTATATCCACCGGCATTCCTCGACCATTATCAGAAACTTCTAGAGACTGATCAGGATGTAGAATCACAGTGATTGCTGTCGCATGCCCTGCAAGCGCTTCATCCACACTATTGTCAATCACCTCTTGAGCTAAGTGGTTGGGTCTTGTGGTATCGGTGTACATGCCAGGTCTTTTTCTGACGGGTTCAAGTCCTGTCAGAACTTCAATAGAATCTGCGGTATAATTACTCATAGGTTTTTAGCGTAGGGTTAATCGTTTGTTTTTAAAAGATGGGTTACTATAGCTAGAATCGCCTTCACTGCAAAGAACTAAATCTTGATGTTATAAAACTCTGTCTAATATCCTCTGATACTATAATCCACAACAAAGGGTTGAGATTCAATTCTAATCACCTCAGTTTCAATACTACCATCTGCTTTCAAACACAAGCGGCGATATCCGGGTGATTGGCTCCCCGCTTCAAAATCTTGAGAACCGGGTTCAAATTGCACACAGGTAGAGGGTGTAGACATTAATTTCATATTGGATAAGTTTTGTTGATACTCTTGATGGATATGCCCCCATAAGATACCTTTAACTTGTGAATGGAGCGCTAAAACTGCCATGAACTCGGCATTATTTTTCAAACCAATATTATCGAGCCAAGCACTACCAATTTGCACCGGCTGATGATGTAAAACCAACAAGGTATTTAACTCAGCTTTGTCATTCAGCGCATTATGCAAAAAATCCAATGCATCCTGAGTTAAGAAACCATGGACTTTTCCCCTCACACTTGAATCCAGCAGAATCACTTGCCAATATTGTGTAATAATTCTTTTATGATGGAAAAGATTTTTTCCCTGAATGCTATTCTGCATTTGTTGTGGACAATCATGATTTCCTGGCGTCCAAAAAGCGGGTTTTTTTAATAAATCCAGAAATTGCGACATGCGTTGATAAGAGGCTTCTGAAGCGTCTTGGGATAAGTCACCTGTGGCTAATACAAAATCAAAGTCAGTGTTTTGTTGTATATCTTCAATAACGGCTCGCAAACTAGATTCTGTTTCCAAACCCAGCAACTTACCATCAGATCGAGCAAATAAATGACAATCCGTTAACTGAACCAGATTAACATCCTCACTGCCTCGACATTGACTCGGACTAAGGTGAAAAGTTGTTGTATCCAATTTCAAAAGAATCCCCTTTCTTTAGCAATCTAATATATTTCGTATTTTACTCGTTTGACAACACCTGATTCTCAGTGGGCAACCCCAATGGAAATTTACGAACACAAGCAATAAGCCATTCCTTTAAATGTTCATTGGCTCGGTATTTTTCATCAGGCTGATGCATCCTTTTATTGGGATAGCTTAATTTGAAATCTAACTGCCTGCCATCTAGTGTGGCTAGCACTTCTGCAACTTTTGCATCATGATACAAGCGAATCGGCCATTTATCCATTTTTACCACGGTTTTCCCTTTTTGTATAGTTGACAATAAGCTAATTGTCGTGGTGTACAGACTGTTTTCGATTAATTTTATCTCTAGTGACAGACTAGAGTTAACCCGAGCTGAAACAACCGTCCATTGACTGTCAACAGGAAGAAGACGCAATAATAGACAATAATTGGACTCAAAAAAGCCCAGCATATCAGATGGATAATAAGTCTGTGTTTGCACCATAACTCCCCGAAGCCCCATACCCATAATTCTACATTTTGTATGATTGCAGAACTTATGTCTGCACCACTAGGAGCCTGTCCGAGAATAGCGATCGTAGCGAGGGCAAGCCCGTTTGGCCGCAGTCGATCAGTCTATTCTTGGACAGGCTCCTAGATCAAAGCAAATCATCAATGACCAGCAAAATGCCATTTTTAATCACAAAAAAATATTTTTTTCACTAAAGCTTGAAACAAATCAATATAAATCACTGCAGCCCTTTTTATAATTCTAGCGTATAATCTGCAAAACCTATTCACTTTTTATCCATGAAAGGCCTGACATTATGAACACAGAAATCGCTCGCTCAAATATGGTAACTCGACAACTTCGCCCTTGGATGGTTCATGACGAAAAGATTTTAGAACTTTTTAAAACAATACCCAGAGAAAATTTTGTTCCTGAGGCCTACAGCCATCAGGCTTTTTCTGATATCAATATCCCCTTATCCGAGACTCGAGAAACTTTAACACCCCGAGAAGAAGCTCGGTTAATACAAGCGCTCTCTATAAAACCCACTGATCATGCCCTAGAAATCGGCACGGGTTCAGGCTATATCACCGCTTTGCTTGCTAGTCTTGCACATAGCGTCACCACTGTTGAGACTAATCCTGAATTATTGGCAGATAGCCAAAAAAATCTAAATCCTTTATCCTTGGATAACATTCATTATGTCTCACTGAATAAATTTGAAGACTGGGAAGCCAAAGCAACCTATGATGTCATCGTCATTAACGGCTCATTACCAGAATTACCTGAAAACTTAAAAAACAGTCTCGCCATAGGCGGGCGATTGGTTTGTATTTTAGGTCAAAACGAATTGATGAGTGCGCAATTGTTGACTAAGGCATCTCATGATCAGTGGTTACAACAAGTTCTGTTTGAAACAAAAGTGTCTTCATTGCTAAATACACAACAAAATCAGCAATTTCACTTTTAATTTGTCAAACAGACCACCCGCAATAAGGATGATGTGCATCACACGCCACTTGGTTTGGCAGAAGTTTCCACCTCTCCCAAACGGGCTTGGCCGCAGTCGATCAGTCTATTCTTGGACAGGCTCCTAGGTTGCGGCATAATTTTTGCTTTAAGGATTTTTCAAGCAAACACTAAAAAAGTTGTATTCTCTACACAACCATTACAGAATAAATAACGTCTCACGTCGACGTGCTTTTATACTATAACGAGGAAAGGTATTCATGTTATTCACGATCCATAAACGATTTTTATCTGCGACCATTTTGTGCATGTTCACTGCGATTCCCAGCGCAAATGCTGAGAACTTGTTGGAACTCTATCAAAAAGCCATAGACAGCGACCCTGTTTACCTTTCCAGTGCATCCAAAGCAGAGTCTGGTCAGGAAGGTATTGCACAGGCCAAAGCCAAATTGCTCCCAACAATTTCCGCCTCTGCTAGTCGCCAGCGTTCAAATAACACAAGCTCTGGTGTTCAAGTTTTTAATGGTATTGCATTTCCTGGTTCTGAAACAACCGATATTACGGACACAGACTCATTTCAATTGAGGTTGTCTGAAGAGGTATACCATCACGATTCATGGATAGCCCTGTCTCAAGCGGAGAAACGAGCTAAGCAAGCTCAAATGTCTTATGACGTTGAAAAACAAAACCTTATCATTCGAGTGGCTGCGAGTTACTTTAATGTACTTGCTGCTTTAGACAGCCTTGAATTTGCTCAAGCAGAAAAAGAGTCTGTGGGTAAACAACTTGAGCAAACTAAACAACGATTTGATGTGGGATTAATCGCACAAACAGATGTACACGAAGCTCAGGCAAAATATGACCAAGCCACAGCCAGTGAAATCACCTCACAAAACCAAGTCGATGATGCTTACGAAGCCTTAAGAGAAATTACAGGCACCACCAGCACTAATTTAGCACGTTTAAATACGACTATTCCTCTAGTCAAACCGCAACCAGATAATATTTCTGACTGGGAAAGTGTGGCTGAACGCTCCAACATTAATCTGATCAGTAACCAACTTGCAACAGAGATTGCTCGAGAAGAAATTAAGCGCCAATTTGCAGGCCATTTTCCGACAGTCGATTTCAACGCCTCTTATAGTGACAGCTCATCAACAGGCACCTCTGCTGGCCTAGATGATAACAATGTTTCCAGTAAGATTGGAACTGGAAGAGATTTTGCGGGTACAACTGTTTCCTTGTCCGTCAGCATTCCAATTTTTTCGGGTGGAAGCACTAGCTCCAGTGTACGAAAAGCACAATATGATTATAAAATTGCCTCTCAAGATTTAGAAAGAGTACATCGTGAAGTGACCAAACAAACCCGTTCCGCTTTTAGAACTATCATCGCCAATATCAGCTCCATTAAAGCACTGACTCAAAGTCAAATATCCAATCAAAGTGCTTTAGAAGCCACCAAAGCTGGATTTGATGTCGGCACAAGAACCATGGTAGACGTACTGCTCAGTACCACCAACCTGTATAATGCGAAACGTACCTTAGCCAGAAGTCGTTATGACTATGTGATGAATGTACTGAGACTTAAACAAGCTGCTGGGATCTTAACCCAAGATGATCTCATCAAGGTTAATGGCTGGTTACAACATTAAGAACTTTGCCTCTGAATACACTCATAAACAGTTTCAGAGCGAATATCTCCAAACTAACAAGGGTGAGAATGACACATTCATTCTCACCCTTGTTACTCTTACTTATTCAACTCAAAATCAACACTGACTATTGCCTCGAAATCGAGTAAAATGCCCCTATTCCCCTCCCGAGAAAAGAATAATGCCGGCACAAGACAGTTTACAACGATTTCTATTTGAACAAGGTAATATTAGAGGCGAGCATGTTGTTCTTGCGGAAAGTTATCAAAAAATATTGTCTCTTTACGCCTATCCCGAGCCGATTGCAAAACTATTGGGACAGGCACTCTGTTCCGTTGCCATGATTACGGCAATGCTCAAGTTTGAAGGGCGAATCTCTTTGCAATTACAGCATGGATCGGCTATTTCTTTATTGTTTGTTGAAGCGAACCATCATGGAGATTTAAGAGGTCTTGTCCACTTTCATCCTGAGGCTTCTTTGGATGATTTCCAAGATATGGTCAGAGGTGGAGTGATGAGTGTGAACCTGATGCCTGAGAAAGGAAAACAATATCAGGGCGTAATAAGTTTAGAAAAGCAGGATCTCGCCTCTTGTTTGACTCAATACTTCAAACAGTCAGAACAACTTGATACAGAATTTTGGCTTTGTACCCAAAACAATGCAGCTGCGGGCCTAATGCTTCAAAAACTTCCTCAAGAGCACCCAGATCCTGAGTTATGGAATGAGCTACAAATCTTAACTCAAACAGTCAAACCTAATGAAATGATTGAACTCTCCAGTGAAGTTTTATTAAAACGTCTTTATGCAGAACATGATCTTCAACTGTTTGAAGTTAAAACGCCCCACTTTAAATGTCAATGCTCAAACGAGCGTGCTTTAAACTCTATTCTCATGATTCCGCAAAAAGAACTCACCCAACTCTTAAAAGAGCAACCCACTCTGGAATCTGATTGTGAGTTTTGTCGTGCTCATTATCAATTTACTGCAGATGAAATTTATCAAGCACTGCTTGATCCTGATACAAATTCAGACAATAGTTCAAACACAACTCATTAAATTATTTTTTAATAAAAAGGCAATAATATGGCAGTCCAATGGTATCCAGGTCACATGCATAAAGCCCAGAAAGAGATACGGGAGATTATGGATGATATCGATGTAATCATTGAAGTGTTAGATGCCAGAATCCCATACAGTAGCGAAAATCCTTTGATTTCACAATTAAGGAAAGATAAGCCCTGCGTTAAGCTCCTCAATAAAATGGATTTGTCCGATCCCCTGTTGACCCAACAATGGCTTCAGGCCCTTGAAAAAGAACAAGGGGTTAAAGCACTTCCCGTCACGACCAAAGAACCTCAAACTATGGCTTCGCTTTCAGAAACCTGCCGCCAACTCTATTACGATAATCATCGTCAAGATCGTCCCATTAAAACCATGATTATGGGTATCCCAAATGTGGGGAAATCTAGCATCATCAATCTATTAGCGGGAAGAAATATCGCAAAAGTGGGAAATGAACCAGCGGTCACCAAACGCCAGCAAATTATCTACATTGATAATGGCATTGTGCTATTAGATACACCAGGCATTCTTTGGCCAAGAGTAGAAAATCAAAATAGCGGCTATCGTTTAGCCATAACTGGAGCCGTTAAAGATACAGCCATAGAGTATGAAGATATTGCCTTGTACGCAGGAGAATATCTGTTAAAAAATTATCCCATGCTACTACAACAAAGATTTGATTTAGACAATTTACCTGACAGCCCATTGATGCTCCTTGAAGAAATTGGAAAACGTCGTGGTTGTTTAAGATCTGGAGGGCATATTGAGTTACATCGAGCCTCAGAAATTTTGATTCATGAATACCGTTCTGGAAAGCTGGGACTCATCACTTTTGAAACGCCAGAGATGGTGCAACAAGAAGAAATTATGGTATTACAACAGCAGGCAGAAAGATTGGAAAAAAAGGCGCTCAAACAGGCTTCTCGAAAAAAGAGTAGAAGATAAAAATACATCATTGAATTATTCCGATTATAGTTAAAGCTATCACCCCATTCTCATTGACATCAAGACCATTATGCATACAATGGCAGCTTTATTATATATATTAAATTTTCCGAGATTTTCATGAACTCATCAAATCTATTAGAGGCACTTAACAGTTACGGTATAAATCAACCTCTTGAGGTGATTTATAACCCAAGCTACGAAACACTATATCTTGAAGAAACCCACCCCGATAGAACGGGTTATGATATTGGTGTTGAGACGGAGTTAGGTGCCATTGCTGTAGATACAGGCATATTCACTGGTCGCTCCCCTAAGGATAAATATTTTGTACGAGATGACACCACCAGAGATACTTTGTGGTGGTCTGATCAGGGCAAAAATGACAATCGCCCGCTTAACCAAGAGCAGTGGACCGAACTGAAAAAAACGGTTAGCCAACAACTGAGCGCTAAAAAATTTTTTGTTATGGATCTTTTTTGCGGTGCTGATGATGATGCTAGACTAAAAGTACGCTTTGTAACCGAGGTCGCTTGGCAAGCGCATTTTGTAAAGAATATGTTTATTCGACCTTCGGAATCTGAATTAGTCGATTTTGTACCAGATTTCATCGTCATGAATGGAGCCAAGGCAACACAAAACAATTGGCAAGAGCTGGGCCTCCATTCAGAAAACTTTGTTGCCTTCAACATGACAGAACGCATCCAACTCATTGGTGGTACTTGGTACGGCGGGGAAATGAAAAAAGGTTTATTCTCTGTCATGAATTACCTTTTGCCGCTTAAAGGTATCGCCTCTATGCATTGTTCTGCCAATGTGGGAAAAAATGGCGATACTGCTATATTCTTCGGTTTGTCGGGCACCGGAAAAACCACATTATCCACAGATCCTAAACGTCAATTGATTGGCGATGATGAACATGGCTGGGATGACAATGGCGTATTTAACTTGGAAGGTGGATGCTATGCAAAAACAATCCATTTAAGCCAAGAACATGAACCAGATATCTATAATGCGATTCGTAGAGATGCTTTATTAGAAAATGTTGTTGTAGACAAAGATGGAAAAATCGACTTTAACGATGCATCAAAAACTGAAAACACCCGGGTCTCTTACCCCATTTACCACATAGACAATATTGTTAAACCTGTTTCCAAGGCTGGTCATGCTAGTAAAATTATCTTCTTAACTGCAGATGCTTTTGGGGTACTACCACCTGTTTCCAAGCTTACAGCAGAACAAGCGGAATATTACTTCTTATCTGGTTTTACTTCTAAATTGGCAGGAACCGAGCGCGGCATCACCGAGCCGACACCGACGTTTTCAGCCTGTTTTGGTGCGGCATTTCTAACACTTCACCCCACTCAATATGCAGAAGTGCTGGTTAAACGTATGCAGCATGAAAATGCTCAAGCTTATTTAGTCAATACAGGATGGAACGGCACGGGCAAGCGTATCTCCATTAAAGACACTCGTTTTATCATTGACGCCATACTCAACGGATTAATCGAAACCTGTGAAACTAAAATACTGCCTTTTTTCAATCTGAATATACCCACAGGACTTGAAAATGTCGATCCTGGCATTCTTGACCCTAGGGATACCTATGCAGACAGCAATGAGTGGGAAATCAAAGCAGAAAAATTGGCCAGTATGTTTGTGGAGAACTTCCATAAATTCACAGATAACGAAGCAGGTAAGTCACTGGTAAACGCTGGTCCCACAATCTAGGAGCCTGTCCGAGTATTATTTTCAATTGTTATTAGGCTCCAGATAAATGAGATGTCTGGAGCTTTCATCTTTTTGCCAAGCTCTTTTTGCCGCCCCGTTTTACAATCTCCAAGAAATACACTTGTAGGATATCCGCCATAGCTTCCGTGAGATATTTCTTAAGCTTCTGCAAGATAGAGGATGCTTTACTCTAAAGATATACCCCTGAAATCACCCACAAAAAACTCATCCGCTTGTTTTTATTGAATTATTTATCAGCAGACTTCGCACTTTGTTTTGCTACAGCTAAAAAGCTATCTTGTTTAAAAGTGGCTAAACACTACAATTCAATTATCGCAAGGACGTGATGAAGGGATACAGTTTAGGATAAACTAGGCAGGAGCCCTCTTTCAAACTTGATTTCATGATGAAATCTACTGAGTCGATGCTATTTTGATAGCCATGACAAGGAAAAACCAAGGCGGTTTTACAAGGAAGAATGAAAAGGACAATCAAATAGGGATATTGCAGGATGCACAAGACAAGGATCCCAAGGGACTTAAAGGGTAAAATACAGGTGGCCTTAGGGCCACCTTTTTTTAGGTCTGTTTTTATGCAAAATTTTCAACCTGAAATCATCAGTTGAGCGAAAATAGATGGGTGAACCCTGGTGCTTCATGGGAGATTCAATTGAAGAATTTAGGTTCAACTAAGAAGGCTGGTTGTCAATCACTTCAATAATTTGCGGTAATATTTCCAAAGCCAATTCATAATCAAAGTTTTCAATGGCGTCATTGAGATTCATACGTTGTTCCTTAAGATCTAACGAGTCTAATATTGGCGATAGCTTTTGAAAAAGCACATCCACCTCAACCTCACCGTTCAGAAGAAGTTTTTCAATATTCTGTAATAAAGATTTAAGCGCTTCGGAAGAATAGGCCTTCTTTTCAACGGGGCCATCCCTTTCAAAGGTTTTATTCGCCTCAGGAATTAACCGAGAAATTTCATCGCAAACAATATTAAGTTCATGCAAAAAAATATCTAAATATTCAGAAATTGGGGCATCATCACTCGATTGAAAGGCTACTTCTAATTCTTGAGCTGTATATCTTAATCTATCTGCACCTATAGTACCCGCCAAACCTTTTAGAGTATGAATCGTTCTTTTGAACTCATCAATATCCCCTCGTTTTAAAGAAAGTTTTAGCCTCAGATGAACAGAATGATAATCTTTGTAAAAAGTGTTCAGTATTTTACGATAAAGCTTTTCCTGGTTATCAACCAACTTTAACCCTTTCACCTTATCCAAGGACTTAAATTCAGGCAGACCGTTCAATAACTCTGGCATATCAATCAGTTCAATTTTGGATTGGTATTGCATCTCAACCAACTCTGAGAGAACATCCCTCCCCAAGTTTTGATCTGGCAGCAACCAGTTTTGAAGGCATTGATAGAGCAATTTGGGTTCAAGAGGCTTGGTGATATAGTCATCCATCCCAGCATCCATACATTTTTGTTTATCGCCAGCCATCGCATGAGCGGTCATTGCTACGATGGGGAAACCTGTTTTGACACCCGCTTTAATTTCTTTAGTCGCGCTCAGTCCATCCATTCTCGGCATTTGAATATCCATAAAGACTAAATCAAAATCTTCACATTTAATTTTTGCTATCGCCTCCACACCATCATTGGCAATTTCGACCTGGATCCCTAAGACCTTCATTAACTCCATGGCGATTTGTTGATTAATTTCATTATCTTCCGCCAACAAGACTTTCTTGCTAGAAAGTATTTTCAATAACTCTCTTTGCGGCTCTCGAATAGGTTCTATCTCGTAACCTGGTGCTTTGGGTAAATTGAGTGTTGTTAGTAAACTATTGTGTAACTCTGAAGGCGTCACTGGCTTATCAATAAAGCTATCAATTAATGTATTCTGCTTTATTTGAGGATGCTCCAGCATAGATGTCATCAACAGCAAGTGCACATTATTACGGGACAACTCCGACTTAATGGTCTTTGCTATCTCTAAGGCTTGATCATTTTCTAAAGAGTAATCCAGCATAATGACATCAATTTCATCCCATGCGACATCTACTTTTTTAATCATTTCCGACGTTAACGCTTTGGCCAAAACTGAAATGGTTTTTACGCCAAAAGATTTGAGCATGTTCTCTAATATACTTAGGGTTTCAGGATTATCTTCAATAATCAAAACATCTAAATCCTTAAAGAAGTGCTTATCATAGAAGAACAAAGAATGCTTATCCTCCTTGATTCCGAGCTCAGTGGTAAAACTGAATACCGAACCGACACCATATTGACTCTCAACCCAAATCTCTCCGCCCATTAACTCAACCAGCTTCTTACTTAATGACAAACCTAAACCAGTGCCACCATATTCTCTGGTAATGGAATTATCAGCTTGAGTAAATGCTTTGAATAGATTTTTAGTTTGATCTGGCGTTAATCCTATTCCATTATCAATGACTGACAATTTTAATTTCACCTGTTGTTTTTCTTTATGAATAATAGCTACCTTGATTTCTACAAAACCATTATCGGTAAATTTAACGGCATTTCCAACCAGATTAATCAATATTTGGCTGAAGCGCAACTCGTCTCCAATCAGTAAAAAATCCACCTGTTCTAGTTGAGAAATAATGAGTTCAATGTCTTTAAGTTTGGCTTGAGGCCCAACCGAATTCACTACAAATTCTAAAACTTTTTCTAACTCAAAGGGTCGTGCTTCTAGTTCTATTTTATCTGCCTCAATTTTTGAAAAATCCAATATATCATTGAGCAGTAATAACAAAGCCTTAGATGATTTTTCAATTTTTACCAAGTAGTCGCGTTGTTGACTGTCCAAAGAGGTTCGTAAAGCCAATCCGCTTAATCCTATAATGGCATTCATGGGCGTACGAATTTCGTGACTCATATTGGCGAGAAAGTCACTCTTCACTTGGGTTGCTTTTTCAGCTAATTCTTTATGTTCTTTAATTTTCTCATAGGCTGTCGCATTATCTAAAGCGATAGCTGTATAGCTGGCCAAAGTTGTTAACATATCCTGATGTCTTTTTTTATAAGCATTGCACTCAAAACTTTGTACAGTAATCACACCGATGATTCGACCACTCACCATTAATGGGCCATACATTATTGATTGCGTTGAACCACCAACTTTAGGGGGGATCTCATCCACCCAATCACCAAATATGGCTTCTTTGTCTCTAGCATAATCATTCGTGAAAATAAATTTTTCTTGTTCAAAACAAAGAACTGCCAAACGTTCTCTATCAGTTATTTCTATACTAAATTCAGGAAGAGGTTTACCATTTTCCAAGGCAATTTTAAAGTTCAGGCTATTATTATCCTCCTGATAAAGGCCTATACCAAAAACATTCGCATCCATTAAATCATTGACCTGTTGATACACGGTATTTAATATTTTTTCATAATCAAAACTAGAGCTTATTTCTACCCCAATTTTACTTAAAGTAGCAATATCTTTAACCGATTTTTCCAACTCTAAAGTTCGTTGCTTAACTAATACGCTCAACTCCTTTCTGCGCCGATGATACTTTTTAATGCTTAAAATATAAAGACCGTACAAAGATAAAAGAATCAAAACTAATCCCAGCATCTTAATATTATTGGACTGATACCATTTGGGTAAAACGGTAAATGGTACGTCTAAAGGAACCTCGTTCCACTGACCTAATCTATTACTGCCTTTAATCCTTAATACATAAGATCCCGCATCCAAATTTGTATAATTAGCACTTCGATGATCAGGATCCGTTTCAATCCAATGAGTATCATAACCAATGAGTTGATATGCATATTGATTCTTCTTGGGCCATGAAAAATCAAGCGCAGAAAATTCCACATAAAAGCTTTTGGTTTGAGCAGGAAGGGTTAGATTTTTAGGTATGGCTTTTAATTGTGTTTCACCATCAATTTTCCATTTAGTCACCATTAAAGGAGCAAGGTAATCCCAAGGCGCGAAGTTCTCAGGTTTGATGATAGCAACACCCTCTGTGCCACCATAAAAAAGTAATCCATCTTGTGATTTAGCATAAGAACTATACCAATTTACACCGACATCAAATCCATCAGCAAGTGATAGCTGATAATACTTCTTTAATTTCGGGTCAATTACACTTTGCCCAGTCCAGATTCTACCTAGTGAATCTAGTTGCATATTAGGCCACAGAGCGACATGAGGGAGCCCCAATAATTCGTTGACTGATTGAAACTGTGCCTTATTTCCAATCAAGCTTTGTAAACGGTCTGTACCTAGTTGATTGGCAACCCAGACTCTTTGTTCAGCATCGATCATCAAACCCACAATCATATTATGAGAGATTGAAGTCTTATCCGATGGTGAATGGGTATACTTAGTCAGGATTTTACCCATGGAAGGCAGTACATAAAGTCCATTAAAAGATCCTGCCCATAATGTTCCATCTGCCTCTAAAGCAAGGGATTCAAATTGTAGTCCAGGGATTGCATCCTCATCTCCTTCTACGCCGAAACTTTCAAACACCTCTGTTGCAGGATCAAATCGATTTAAACCACTTTCTGTTGCAATCCATAGCCGACCTTGTTTATCAGCCAATAATCTACGGATGGAGTTACCGCTCATGCCATTCTTTTGAGAATAATGACATATTTTTTTGGATTCCGGTTGATAACAGTAGATTCCCTTCAAACTGGTACCAATCCAAATCGTGCCATTTTTAGTCTGAACCATTTCAGTAATAGCACCATCTTCTAATGAAGTGGCAAGTTCTGGATCTTGAGAAATACGATATTCACCGTCTTCCTTTTTTTTAACAATATCAATTCCATGTCCACTTGTTCCAAGCCACAAATCTCCATTTTTGAGTTCCAATACGGATAAAATATCGGGAAAACTAAGAGAATATTTCTCGCCAGGGGCGTAGGTTAAATATCTAAAACTATTGTTGGTGGCATTGGTACGATTCAACCCACGCCCCCAAGTGCCAACCCAAACTAATCCTGAACGATCTTTGAACAATGCACCAATATTATTCATGTTGATGGAATGAGGTTGTGAGTCATTATGTAATATTACTTTTTTGACAATTCGATGTTTCAAGTCCAACACATCAATGCCACCACCGTAAGTTCCCAACCAAATTTCATCTTGATTAAACTGTAAAATTGTTCGCACAAAATCATGACTTAATGGTTTTTGATCTTTCTGATTTGAAGATACTTGTCCATATTGCCCATCCTTTGAAAGCCAGACAACACCGTTTTCTCTGGTTCCCATCCAAATTGTTTGCTCACTGGACTGATACAACACACTGATTTGAATATCGCTTAAATGATTAGGGGTGGGTACATCCTTGGACATTTCACGAAATTGTTGGCTGTGTATTTTTTTAGCGCTCAGCCCTTTTTCTGTCCCTATATATAAGGTTTTGTCCTTAGCCAGTAGCAAAGAATATATGTTTTGGTTATGTAAACTGTCAGGATTGAGCTGATCCTGCTGATAATGCATGAAGCTATTTTTTGCTAGAGAAAAATAATCTAACCCAGCGCTGGTGCCAATCCAAACTCCTCCCTCATCAGCCGCTAAGGCTCTTATTTCATTATTGATTAAGGATTTTGCATCCCCCTCTTTATGGGAATAACGAGAAAAATAACCCAGTTTGGGATCATAAATAGATAAACCATCGGTTCGAGTTCCCACCCAAACGCGACCATCTGTAGTCGCAAGTAGCACATTGACAAAATCTCCCGAGAGAGAATGAGCATCATCTGGATGATTGGAGAATTGTTGGAAATGATATCCATCATAGCGTAAAACGCCTTTTTGTGTGCCCAGCCAAATAAGCCCCTGAGCATCTTCCGTCATGGAAGTGATGATACCCAAGGGGATCTCGTCTGAGGACGCCACACTTTCAAAGAGACGGTTTCCAATATCAAATAAATTACCAGACCAGCACAAGCGTACCGGCCCAATAAACAGCATGATAAGACAAAGGATTCGAAGTAGAGGCATATTCCGTCACAATGATCACTCATGCAATTAAGTGTAGTCCATTTTTTTGAAGATATCGAAAATCCCTATTGAATGAGTGCCTAGGAGCCTGTCCGAGAATAGACTAATCTACTGCGGCCAAGCCTGACTGGCCAGATTTTCCGATGAATTTCGTTAAATAGAGCGACTATTCGCCTCAATCCATCGAAAAATCTGACTCAATCAG
>PCTP01000119.1 GCA_002770795.1 Gammaproteobacteria bacterium CG22_combo_CG10-13_8_21_14_all_40_8
CTTCACCAAATCATCGACAGCTTTAATTTGTGCTAGGAAGGGTTCGAGTTGCTTGAGTCTAAGTGCGCAAGGGCCATCGCATTTTGCGTTGTTAGGATCGGGATGGGCTTCAAGGAACAATCCTGCCAAGCCGAGTGCCATACCGGAGCGAGCAAGTTCAGTCACCTGCGCTCTGCGTCCGCCCGCTGAGTCTGGTCGTCCACCGGGTTGTTGTAGTGAATGGGTGACATCAAAAAATACCGGATAACCAAACTGTTTCATAATCCCGAATCCCAACATATCGACCACTAAATTGTTATAGCCAAAGCTGGAACCGCGTTCACATAGGATCAGGCGCTCATTGCCTGAGTCTTCACATTTTTTAAGAATATGCTTCATTTCTTGGGGTGCTAAAAACTGTGCTTTTTTGATATTCACTACGGCTTTGGTTTTAGCCATGGCTTCAACTAAATCAGTTTGGCGTGATAAAAAGGCTGGCAATTGAATAATATCGGCCACTTCTGCCACTTCGGCTGCCTGAGCAGGTTCATGAACATCGGTAATGATGGGCACTTGATAGGTTTCTTTGATCTGTGCCAACCATTGTAACCCTTGTTCTAAACCGGGGCCTCTGTAGGAATGTATCGATGAGCGATTCGCTTTATCGAAAGAGGCTTTAAATACATAGGGGATATTGAGTTTGTTACAAACCTCAACATAGGTTCCTGCGATATCCATGGCCATTTGCAGAGATTCAAGCACATTCATACCACCAAATAACACAAAGGGGTGTTCATTGGAAATTTTAATGTTTTGAACCTGAATTACTTTATTCATTGTTTTGACCTTAAACTTATTGATAAAAAACGGTTAACTATTCCAAGTATCTCTGAGTCCCACTGTCATATTAAAAACAGGTTTCTCTGGACTATGTTGATAACGATCCGCAACAAAATACCCTTCTCTTTCAAATTGGAAACATTGCTCAGGTTTGGCTTCTGCCAATGAGGGTTCCACCCTGGCAGATGATATTAATGACAGAGAGTTAGGATTGATACAGGTTCTAAAATCTTCCGCTGCTGCTGGATTGGGCGTGTTAAATAAGCGGTCATAAACGCGAACTTCGGCTGCTACCGATTCGGATGCAGACACCCAATGAATCACGCCTTTGACCTTTCTTCCTTCAGGATTTTTCCCCAAGGTTTGATTATCATAAGTGCAACGAAGTTCGGTCATATTGCCCTGCTCATCTTTAATCACCTGATGACAATGGATCACATAGGCGTTGCGTAAACGAACTTCTTTATCTAACACTAAGCGCTTAAATTTGTTATTCGCCTCTTCCATGAAATCCTCTTGGTCAATATAAATTTCGCGGCTAAAAGGCACTTTGCGTGTTCCCATGGCTTCGTTTTGAGGATGAATTGGCGCCTCTAATTGTTCAATTTTATCTTCAGGATAGTTTTCTATCACCACTTTCAAGGGTCTTAAAACCGCCATGCCTCTGGGGGCGATAACATTTAATTCATCCCGCACATATTGTTCTAACAAGCCCATATCTGTCACATGATTTTTCTTAGAAATACCCACGGCAGTACAAAAGTGTCTTAAAGAGGCTGCTGGATAGCCGCGTCGTCTCATGCCTGAAAGCGTCGACATTCTCGGATCATCCCAACCATCCACAAATTTTTCGCTGACCAATGTGGTCAGTTTGCGTTTACTGGTAATGGTGTATGCCAAAGCTAATCTTGAAAATTCAATCTGTTGCGGATGACATTCGAGAGAAATATTATCTAACACCCAATCATACAAAGGACGGTGATCTTCAAACTCTAAGGTACATAAGGAATGCGTGATACCTTCCAAGGCGTCCGATATACAATGGGTGAAATCATACATAGGGTAAATACACCATTTATCGCCTGTACGAATATGATGCGCCCTTTTTATGCGGTAGATAATGGGATCACGCATATTGATATTAGGAGAAGACATGTCAATTTTTGCGCGTAATACATATTTGCTATCAGGAAATTCACCAGCTCGCATACGGGTAAATAAATCTAAATTTTCTGCAATAGCACGATCACGATAAGGGCTATTTTTACCAGGTTCAGTTAAAGTACCTCGGTACTCGCGCATCTGCTCGGCGTTCAACTCATCGACAAAAGCGAGTCCCGCTTCGATAAGCTCAACAGCATAGCCATAAAGCTGTTCAAAATAATCAGAAGCATGATGGATCTCTTTGTGCCATTCAAAACCTAACCATTTGATATCTTGCTCAATAGATTTAGCATATTCATCACTTTCTTTTTCAGGATTGGTATCATCAAAACGCAGGTTACATGATCCATTAAACTCTTTGGCGATACCGAAGTTTAAACAGATAGATTTGGCGTGCCCCACATGCAAATATCCATTGGGTTCTGGCGGAAAGCGAGTCTGCACCTTGCCGCCATTTTTGCCATTGGCAATATCGTCAAGAATAATATGTCGAATAAAATTGGCTGCTGGTTCGTTTTCAGTGGTGCTCATGGGGTGTTTATCTCGTTAGCGTGATGCAAATATTTGGGACATTCTAACCGATCTCACTGCCAAAAACCTAGTTAGACGTTAGAGTAAAAACAGATAATCCAGTATTTTCTCTAAAACGGGTAAGGTCTCTTTCAGTTCTAACAGGTAAGATTCCATTTGCTCCAAGTTTTGGACCGTGGACGACGCCGCTAAATCAACACCATCCCTTGCATACAATCTTCTCAACCAAAGAGCATCTGCCTCCAGATGACATTGCAAACCAATAGCATGACGTTGGTAAATAAAGCCTTGGGCAGCACAAGCCTTTGAACTAAATAATAACCTGGCACCTTCTGGTATCTGGAATTGATAATTATGCCAATGAGCGCTATAAAACTCATCTCGACCAGAAACCCATTTTAAATTCTTGGCCTCATCATGTACCTGAACAGGCCATATCCCAATTTCTGATTGCGTCATTTGAGTAACAGCAGCGCCTAAAACATAAGCGAGCAATTGCCCACCTAGACAAATCCCCAAGACCGGCTTATCGGCCTCAACAAAACGTTTAATGCAATCGACTTCATCCAATAACCAAGGAAATTGCGCCCACTCCCCCACATTCATTGGTCCACCCAACAGGATCAGCCCATCTACGGCTTCGGTTTCAGGGAAACGAGGTTGGCTCCAACATTCGGTATAAGTAATTAAAAATCCTGCCGTATTAGCCCATTGTCTAATTAAAGAAGGCCCTTCGTAAGAAACATGTTGGATGATATGAAGTCTTTTGAGCATGAATTGTGGGTTCTGTAGTCGTGGGCTAAATAGCATAGCAGAAAGACAGTCTGTTTTATGAAATCATAACCCTAATAAACCAAAACTTCATTCATTACAAAATGATTTTGTTATACTGGGTATATACTCGCTCTACCTCAAAAGCCAGATTAGAGCGGGAAACTAGACACATCAGGGCTAGATCACGAAAAACTATTCATATTCAGGTAGATATGATCCAATAGCCACAACAATCACTGAAACCATACTTTCTCGGTGGCCTCTGTGTCCTCTGTGGTTCAATGGTTTGGAAAGCGGTTAGAGATTAATCAATGAACCACAGAGGACACAGAGGACACAGAGAGCACAGAGTTTTTGGAAAAATAAGGCAAACTGGGGGAGTGACCAGCTTTATAGCATAAGATGATAGTTTAAACTTT
>PCTP01000078.1:0-2839 GCA_002770795.1 Gammaproteobacteria bacterium CG22_combo_CG10-13_8_21_14_all_40_8
TGGCGAACAGGTGCGTGATTACTTGCCTGTAAGAAAAGTTGCCAAGTATCTTGTGCAATTGGCAATTAAGCAGCAGAATATGGGGTTGGTGAATATATGCTCAGGACAACCCATCCGAATAAAAACTCTGGTAGAGAGTTGGGTTCGTGAGAATAACTGGAGTATTAAACTCAACCTCGGCTATTATCCTTACCCTGACTATGAACCTATGGAATTTTGGGGCGACCCAAGTAAACTTCTCTCAATATTGAAACCAATGGAATCTATTTAAAATCAAAAAAGAACAAAATTAAGGCTGGCATGGAATTTAAAGACTTAAAAATTGGATATGTCCCGATGAATACAACCTTAAACCACCCAGGTGATCAAAGGAGGTTTTGTTATTACGCGGACAAACGAAAATTTAACTATGAGATTGCAGACGCATCAGAAACTTACGATTTGGTGTTTTTAACCCAAACTGAAAAATTCGCCGCAATCGTTGAAGATATCAAATATTGTATGGAACAAAAACGACCCGTGTTAGTGGGTACGGCTTCCATTGAAGCTTCTGAATTTATGTCTCACTATTTGGAAAAAGAAAAAATTCCTCACAAAGTGCTAAATGCAAAATTCCATGAGAAAGAAGCGGAGATTATTGCTCAAGCTGGTCGTCCAGGGCATGTGACTATTGCTACCAATATGGCTGGTAGAGGAACAGATATTGTCCTAGGTGGAAATTTAAAAGCTGAATTAGAAGAATTACGACTGCAGCACGGCGAGTTAACAGAAGAGCTAATTAAACAAGCAACAGCTGAGTGGCAACAACGTCACAATGATGTGATTCGTTGTGGTGGTCTTGCCATTATCGGTACAGAGAGACACGAATCAAGACGTATTGATAATCAGCTACGGGGTCGTGCTGGACGTCAGGGAGATGCGGGTAGTAGCCGTTTTTACCTGTCCTTAGAAGATAATTTGATGAGAATTTTTGCTTCTGACAGAATGGCGTCCATGATGCAAAAGTTGGGCTGGGAAGAAGGCGAGGCCATTGAACATAAATGGGTGAGTAGAGCGATTGAAAATGCCCAGAGAAAAGTTGAAGCTCGAAACTTTGATATACGTAAACAACTACTAGAATACGATGATGTGGCTAATGACCAACGTCGTGTGATTTATGAACAAAGAGATTCTTTGATGGCAACTGAAGATGTGTCTGATGTGATTGACAACTTCCGAGCTGATGTCGTGTCACTTATTGTTGATGAATATATCCCCGCGAATAGTGTTGAAGAAATGTGGGATATTCCACAGTTAGAATTACGCATAAGAAATGACTTCTTAATTGAATTACCCATTCGAAAGTGGTTGGATGAAGATGAAAACCTGCATGAAGAAACGCTGAGAGAGAAAATCCTTGGTGCTATTACTCAGGAGCATCAATCAAAAATTGATCTGGTGGGTGAAACCATCATGCGTAATTTCGAAAAACAGGTTCTGTTGCAGAACTTAGACAGCTCATGGAAAGAGCATCTCGCCGCAATGGATTATTTACGACAAGGTATTCATCTTCGAGGCTATGCTCAAAAGAATCCTAAGCAAGAGTACAAACGTGAAGCTTTCGAGTTGTTTTCTCAAATGTTAAGTACATTAAAACATGAAGTCATCATGATTTTATCTAAGGTACAAGTGCAAAGAGAAGAAGATGTAGAAGCAATTGAGGCGAAAAGAAGAACTGCAGCCGCAGCGCAAATGGATTTTCAACATCCAGATGCACAAAATATTGATACGGATGTGCCGGAGGCAGGATTTAACGAAGAGCAAGTTGAAAATCATACACCCTTTGTACGAGATGGAAAAAAAATAGGTCGTAATGAAGCTTGCCCTTGTGGTTCTGGTGAGAAGTATAAACACTGCCATGGAAGAATCAGCTGATTTCATTGAACACTGATACATCTATGAGTCTAGTTCATGTTGCTGTTGGCATTATTATTCATGACGGACAAATCTTAATTAGCCAAAGAGCCTCCCATGCTCATCAAGGTGGATTATGGGAGTTTCCTGGTGGTAAAGTTGAACAAGGAGAAACGGTTCAACAAGCTCTTAGTAGAGAATTACAAGAAGAATTAGGTATACTCCCAACCGCTATTCAGCCATTGTTTGGAATTGAGCATCATTATAGCGATAAGTTTGTTGGTTTAGATGTTTGGAAAGTCAGTGCATTTGCAGGAGAACCTCAAGGAATGGAGGGTCAACCCTTAAAGTGGATTGCCTTGGAGCAACTCAGATCTTACCCTTTCCCAAAAGCCAATCAGACGATTATTGATCTGCTCTTTCTTTCAAAGGATCTTGTTGCAAACTAAGGTAATATTTTAAAAAAATATTGCTCCTCTTTTATTACCGGGTAAAACTCTTTTCTTAATAGTTCCATGCCAAGCGGAACCTGGGCCAGCTTATTGGCGATTAACTGACTGGCAATTTTTCCTGAATCATATGGGTTTTTAACTGATTGAAGGGATTGCTGAAATTCATTGCTTAGAGCTTGACGGATGGCCGCAGTAATTGCTTGTGTGTCCGATGTGCATTGAATAATATTTTTTGCCTGAAGTCTTCCTTTTTGCCTGTCGCCCACATTCAGGGTGGCTAATCGTAGAGACGGTGTTTCCATAATACCAGAAGAGGAATTGCCTATCATAAGGCGGGCATGCTTCATCATTGTCCAAAAGTATTGATGTTCAAGTTGTACGATGAGCTCTGCATTTTTGATCCGAGAGCAAAACCTCGTTACTTGGTCGATGATCAGACGATACCCTTTATCTGCATTAGGGAAGCAAAAAATAAATTGGTATTTTTTGCCAAA
>PCTP01000078.1:2894-18143 GCA_002770795.1 Gammaproteobacteria bacterium CG22_combo_CG10-13_8_21_14_all_40_8
GTGACTGGATGCATACAGATTAAGAAATAATTTTCACTGAGTTGAAACTCGAAATGAGATTGCAATTTAGCCAAAGAGGGCAAAGATCCAATTTTTAGATTATCAAGGCTTAATGCGCCTGCATGTTCGACACGCCATGGCGCCTCACCCATTGCGATCACCCTTTGATAGGCATCTGAAGAGGGTACAAAATGTAGGTGGCTCATCTTGGTGAGCGCATTACGTACTTGATCATCCAATGCTCCTTGGCTGATATCACCTCCTTCAATGTGAGCAATCGGAATACCTAAACAAAGAGCGACAGAGGCTGGAGCCAGCATTTCATAGCGATCCGCAATAACTAAGAGGATATCTGGGCGTTTAAGAGATAAATGTTTGCCTAATTCAAAGATGCTGAGGGCCAGTGTTTCAACCATAGAAGTATCCTTATCTCCCTCACACAAGGTTTTCAGAATAGTAAAATTTGTAAAACCGTCTTGCTGTACTTGGTCGACTGAAAAACCAAATTCAGTGGAAAGATGACTTCCACAAACAATGAGGTCTAAACTAAGCAGTGGATGTTGTTCAATCGCCCTTAAAGTCCATAGAAGATGACCATAATCAGCCCTTGATGTGGTGATGATACTGATGATCCTGGGTTTCGCAGGTTGCATTGTGACTCCTTTGGTGTTATGAATTTACTGATCTGGTCAGATGTGTTGTCGCAAATTGAAATTTCAGCTATTAATTGGTTCATTCAGTTGACTCAAGCGCACAGAATGATTATATTCTTCCGAATCCAATTCGTCTTGGATTTATTATCTAGTTAAAACTAGATGACAAAAATACGAATAATGTCAATGGCAAATCTTTCTATCTGTTGTTGGTAGTCTTGTGTTAACCTTGTTGAAACAGACGTTCGCTAAAACAGTACAGATATCTGGAATTGCAACCGGGTTGGTTTAACCTTTCTCAGGAAGTATTATGCATATATTAAAAAATAAAACTGGTATTTTCGCAGCCATAGCTGTCGGCACCCTCATATTGATGTCAAATTCAGCTACTGCAGCTGATCCCCTTGAAGAATCAATCAAAATTGAAAAAAATATCATTCGCTCAGCTGCAGCTTCTCAGAAGAGAGTAACAAAGCTAGCGGAATCGACTTTAAGTCTGTCACAGGACTACAAAATCACTATGCAACGTGTTGACAACTTACGAGATTATAATCGTCAATATGAAGCTCAAATCAAAAATCAAGAAGCAGACATGGAGTCTATCAATGATCAGATGTCTAAAATTGATGAAACGGAGCAGGGTGTCGTTCCATTAATGAACAACATGATCGATACCTTGGAAAATTTTGTTGGGTTAGACGTACCTTTCCACTTGAAAGAGCGTGAAGAAAGAGTGAAAAGACTACGACAGAATATGAGCCGAGCTGATTTGACGAATAGTGAAAAATATCGTCAGATTTTGGCCGCTTATCAAATAGAAATGCAATATGGAGAAGCGCTTGAGGCATACCCAGGTTGGGCAACCGTGAATGGTAAAGAAGTGAAAGTGGATTATTTGATGTTTGGCCGTATTGCTCTTGTCTATCAGACATTAGATGAAACATCGGGTGCTTATTGGAATAATGAATCCAAAGCTTGGATGCCATTATCTGATAGCTACAGAATTTATTTACGTAAAGCGATCAAAATTGCTAAAAGACAAGCCAATGATGATCTAATTGTTTTACCAGTTAAAGCGGCGACACCAGCAGGGAGTGCCAAATAATGAAGCGCATTTTATTATCAATAGCTCTAGTAGTTACAGCAGGTAATCTAGTTGCAGCAGAAGCGAATAAAGCAGTTTCGCTTAAAGAACTATTAGAACAGGTGAAGGTAGAAGGCACATTAAACTCAGCCTTAAACAAAAAACGTGAAAGAGATTTTAATGCCGCCAATAATCGCCAAGCAGAGTTGCTTGCTGATGCTAAAAAACAACTGGCCTTTGAAGAAGAACGTAGTAAGCGCTTAGTGAAGCAATTTGGTGAAAATGAAAAAACCTTAGAAACACTCAATGACGACTTAAGAATCAAGAGTGGTAATATTGGTTTAATGAATGGCGTGGTACGTTCTGTTGCGAATGATGCCTCTGCCCGGTTTGTTAACTCGTTGATTAGCGCTCAGTTTCCAGGTCGAAGCAAACTGATGGATGGTATGGCTCAAAGTAAGCGTTTGCCAGAGCTCCCCGATTTGCGGCTTCTATGGTCTACTATGTTAAATGAAATTATAGAGCAAGGTAAAACAGTTTCTTTTGATACAGATATCATTTCTGCTGCGGGTACTCATGTAAATAAAAACGTGACTCGAGTTGGAGCCTTTGATTTATTGTCTGATAATGCCTTTTTGTTGTATGAAAACGGTGAAATTCAAGAGCTTCAAAAACAACCAGAAAGTCAGTTTGTATCTCTAGTAGAACCATTTACTTCTCAATCTAGTGGATATCATGATATCGCTTTGGATAGAAGTAAGGGTGTGCTGTTGAGCTTGCTAATAAGAAAGCAAACCCTTGAACAGTATTATCATCAAGGGGGTGTTGTTGGTTATGTGATTACTGGTTTATTCATATTGGCATTAATCATTACAATCCTAAGAGTCTTTGGTTTGACTATCATGGGTTCCAAAATTCATTCACAAATGAAGAGTTCTGCTCCAGGCAATAACCCATTAGGGCGCATCATGAAAGTTTATCTGGACAATAAAGATGTTGATGTGGAAAATCTTGAGCTTAAGTTGGACGAGGCTATTTTAAAAGAAACTCCACGAATAGAAAAATGGATTACTACCATTAAAGTGGTTGCTGCACTCTCACCATTACTGGGTTTATTAGGAACAGTAACTGGTATGATTGCAACCTTCCAATCCATTACATTATTTGGTACGAGTGACCCTAAAATGATGGCTGGTGGTATTTCAACTGCACTTGTTACGACTGTGTTAGGTCTTGTATCTGCAATTCCGCTCATCTTCTTACATTCAGTGGTGTCAGGCCAAAGTAAGGGTTTGGTGCATATTCTTGAAGAGCAGAGTGCTGGTTTAATTGCTCAGCACGCTGAAAAAGAGGGTTAAGTCATGCTTTGGCTCTCTGAGCTCATGGAGGTGGTCGATAACTTTATGAAAGTTGGCGGCCCCGTACTATGGGTTATCGCAGTAGTATTGTTCTTAATGTGGTCATTAATCTTGGAGAGATTTATTTATCTCAGTTCGATCTTTCCGAGAGAAAGCCGCTTAATGGTTGCACAATGGCATGCCCGTGAGGATACCACATCTTGGTACGCGCACAGGATCCGTGAAGCTTGGATTTCACAAGCGAGCGGCCGTGCAAATCAATCCATGATGGCTATCAAAACCTTAGTCGCTATTTGTCCTTTGGTTGGATTAATGGGTACAGTGTTGGGTATGATCAATGTATTTGACACCATGGCTATTGCTGGAACCAGTAATCCGCGTTTAATGGCTGATGGCATTTCGATGGCGACGGTACCGACAATGGCCGGTATGGTGGCAGCACTTTCTGGTTTGTTTTTCAGTGCACAATTAGAAGGTAATGCTAAATCTCGTGTTGAGCATCTCATTGACAATATGCCACACCATTAACATTAGGTATGTAAATAATTATGGCAAGACGAAGTAAGCAAAAAGCGAGTGAAGCTGAGATTGATATGACACCTATGCTGGATGTTGTATTTATCATGTTAATATTTTTTATTGTCACGACTTCTTTTGTGAGAGAGTCTGGACAATCTGTTAACAGTCCTATCGCAAAAACAGCAGTCGCTAAAAAAAATGCTAGTTTATTCATCGCAGTGACCAAAAACGATGAAGTGTGGATTGCAAAAAAGAAATATAAACCCGATGCGGTTCGTGCTCAAGTGGAAAAATTAAAACATGACAACCCTGAAGGGTCAGTGGTCATACAAGCTGACATTGATGCGAAAGCTGGCATTGTTCTGCAAGTTCTAGATCAAATAAAGGCTGCAGGTGTTGAAGATGCTTCCATTGCGGCAAAGGGGGAGTAAAGATGAAAAGACTTGGACTAGGTGCAATTTTCAGTGTTGTTGTCACTTTCTTTTTATTTGTTTTTATGGCTTTTTTGATTCGCACAACGGATAAAGGTATAGATAGAGTTAAGACAAAAGTGCTTGACTTTACAATTGTGCAACCAGATGATGCAGAAAGAACTAAAGCCCGAAAAAAACCTAAAAAACCTGAGCCACCTAAAGAGCCTCCACCACCTCAGGCTGCGGCTGCACCTTCAAAAAACAAACCAATGCAAAATATGGTAAATCTTGATATACCTAAATTGCAACTTGGCGTAGGAGGCAGTGGTGCATTTTTGGGTAATGTGGGCTCTAACGATGGTATGGGAGATGGCGATGCGATCCCAACCCTTCTTTTCAATCCTCAATATCCAAGACAGGCTTTAATGGATGGAACTGAAGGCTTTGTAAGACTCAAATTCATTGTACAGTCTGATGGTTCACCTAGAGATGTGGTCATCGTGAATTCAAACCCAAAAAGGCTCTTTGATAAGTCGGCCTTGAGAGCAATCTACAAATGGAAATTTCGTCCTCGTAAAGTCGATGGTGTTAACGTAGAGCAGTCTATGTTTTACACCATGGTATTTAAGATGGGAGAAGAATAAAATTGAATCAATTTATGAATAAATCAAAAAAATCATGTTTTGCATGGATTTTACCCATATTGGCTATCAGTTCAGTGTTTTTTTCAGTTAATGCAAGTGCGTTGGGTACAGGCATTTCGACTAAATTTACAAAGCAATGCAAACCATTGGGTATTACTCAAAAAGAATGGGATGATTATCAAAAGCTAAATAAACGTCCTTTTCCAGCTACACAGCCATTATTGTTTAAGAGATTGGAAAGAGCCCAAGAGTATTATGGTGATGAACGTTACGATGAAGCCCTCTCTTTATTAAAAAGTTTAGAGACAAATAATAGCAGTAACCCGGCAGCTATGGCGCAAATTCACCAATTAATGGATTATACCTATCAGGGGATGAAAAATTATAAGGAGTCCTTGAAATATGCCAAGATGACCTACGATGCGAAAATATTTCCTTATCGTGTGGAACAACAAATCCTTTTTAGGCTTGCCACCTTAGAATTATTGCTTGAACACTCTGCAGAATCTGTAAAATACATGAAACTTTGGTTTGAACATGCGGTTAACCCAGAGAGTTCAAAATATGAATATCTTGGTCAAGCACTTGCCTTTGATGGACAACTCAAAGAATCTGTTTGTCCTATTTATTTTGCATTGGATAAATGGTTCGATGAGCATGTTGCAAATGTAGCAAAATATAATACCAATATGGAAGAATATAAGGTGAAAATGGCCGCTATTGCATCGGGTGACATTAAGTTAACTGAAAAGGAAAAACCGCCAACGGAACCAACAAAACCTGAGGATCATCCAAAATCGGTTTGGTACTCTGTCTTATTTTCACAACATTGGCAGTTGAAGGACATGGAAGGCGCTGTATCTGTTGTGAAAGAAGCATTACATCATTACCCAGAAGATAAAAGGTTTTGGTTGAATTTATCCAGTACTTACACAGAAATGGGTAAAGATGAAGATTCGACCGTAATTTTAGCGCTTGCAGATAAGCTTAAATTATTAGTTAAAAGTAATGAGATTCGTACACTTTCACAGGATTATGCCTATTTGGAAGTACCTTATCTCGCAGCAGATAGGCTACAAAAAGGTATTGAAGAAGGTACTGTAGAATCAGAAATGAGATACTGGAATGCAACAGCTGTGAATTGGCAATTTGCTTATGAAATTGATAAATCTGTTTATGCATACTTTAAAGCTGCTGAATTGGATGATACAGGTAAACTTTATGCCGATGCAGGGAGTCTGCTGACGAGTTACGAGAGATGGGCTGCTGCTGAAAATGCACTTACAAAAGCTATTAATAAAGGATTAGAAAAAGAGAAGGATGTTGCAACAGCCTATTATAATTTGGGTATTGCACGGTTTAATCAAAATAAATTTGATGCAGCTGAAGATGCTATGGAGAAGGCGGGAAAGGTCGAGAGTTTCAAAAATAGAGCGACGCAATGGAAAGCCATTATTGAAAGCACTAAAAGTCGACTTAAAAAATAAAAAAAGCCCTGGAAAGGGCTTTTTTGTGTTTATTCACATGACTGTAAAAAAGTAAATTTTGAAACCAATATTTTTAGGAAATGATTTAGATCATTTAATAGAAAATAGTGTTTGATATACTCACCAAGCATTCAACACTAAAAGTTTGTACATTCATTCTTTCGGAGAACTCTATGAAATTATTACCCTTAGCTGGTTTGTTATTTGTTGCTAGCTCTATTCAAGCTGCTGATATTGATGCTGGCAAGGCAAAAGCTGCAACCTGTGCAGGTTGCCATGGTCCAGCTGGTGTGAGCTTCGTTCCAATTTACCCAAATCTAGCAGGTCAAAAAAGTGCTTACTTAGAAAAGCAGCTCAAAGCGTTCCAGGCTGGTACTAGAACTGATCCAATAATGACTGCTATGGCCAAGCCATTAAGTGAAGATGATATTGCAAATGTGTCTGCGTATTTTCAAAGTTTAGGAAAATAGAAACAATATTTAACATGTTTTCTTGCCTCTCCTGGCCTATAATAGCTTTTAGGAGAGGCTATGACAGAAAAAAATCTAGAATTTTGGGTAAAAAAAATGCAACGCATGGAATTGCCGATTATGGGCAAAACCGTGGATGTATTAAGAACCGCTGAACAATTCATTGAAGCACACAGCTCCAAGATCACCGAAACAATCCTCCAAGATACCAATATGACCGCTTCAATTTTGAAGCTTGCAAATAGTGCACTTTATTCACGTAAAGGTAATATTTCTACGATTAGTCGTGCAATCTTAACACTTGGATTTGAAGTCATTCGTTCTATTTGCATATCTTCATTATTATTAGACTCAATTACCCAAAAAAGCAGTCCTTATTTACAGCAAGCTATCGCTTATTCTTTTCAAAGTGCTGTGCAAGCTAAAATGTTAGCTGAAGAAAACAGAGTTGATAAACCAGAAGCCATTTATATCGCTGCACTCCTGTATAATTTAGGAGAAATAGCTTTTTGGAGTTCTGGTGATAAATTGACCTTCGCAATGAGTGAGGCTATCCACAATGGTGCAAATTTTGAAAAGACACAACAAAAATTACTGGGTTTTCAATTTACTGAATTAACCAAATCGATGACCAAGGATTGGAAGTTGAGTGATATGTTGTTAGACGCATTGGATCAAAATGTTGTTAGAAGTTCGGTTCATTCTCAATTGATTGTACTATCAAATAAGATCAGCCGAGAATTGGCAAAAGGATGGGAACATGATGAGGTTAAGCACCAAATAAATCACACGGCTAAGTTGCTCAACCTAAAATCCGAGCGAATTACTGAAGTTTTGTGCAATGCTAGTGATATTACCATCTCCACGTTAAGGAATTTAAAGTTAAAAAATGCGGCAGCCTATATTCCTTTACCACCCAAAAGTAAATTAAGAAAACATGAACCAAAGATCATTGATATCGATCAGACAGCCTTCAAACTTGCAAGCAAACAGCAACAAGACTTTCAAAACAATACTGAGCACGCAAAAACTAACATAGATTCGAAAATTGCTGAGCAGGCCGATCAAACTGTTGTGCTGAAAAAAAATACAGTTTTGCCTCCTGATTCAGAAGCGTTGCAGATAAATAAACATTTGAAGTTTCTCAAACCGGATGTCTCTCTACAGATGAGTATTTTAAGAGATCTCTCTATGCTTGCCACTGAAAACAAACTGGATATTAATTTGATTTTACAATTAGTGCTTGAGGGAATGTATAAAGGAATGGGGATGGATCGCGCTTTGGTGTCTCTTATTATTCCTTCTCAAAATCTACTAATGTGTAAATATGTTGTGGAGGCTGTTCCCAGCGGAATTAAAGAACGGTTTCGCTTTGCCTACAGTGACATCAAACAAGAAATGTTATTATTACAGATTTTAGAGCAACATAAGGTGGTTAGTAATGCGCTTGCTGTCAATAAAAAGTCACCATCCAGTAAGTTAATCACTGATGCACTGGGTGTAAATGAATTTATAGCAGGGCCATTAGTCGTTAAAGATAAATGTGTGGGTATCTTTTATACCGACAGGCAACTGAGTGGGCGAGAAATTGCAGAGGACTCAATAGAATCGTTTAAGTTTTTTGTCAGTCAGGCGACTTTATGTTTACGAAATATTCATAAATGAATAAAATTGACTCCCTCATTTTTTGGAATAAATATTAACATGAAACAAATAACCATACGAAAGCCAGATGATTTTCACGTTCATTTGAGGGATGGCTATTTGCTTGCAGAAACTGTCGCTGCTAGTGCGCGTTGTTTTGGCCGTGTATTGGTGATGCCGAATTTGCAACCGCCTATCCTTAATGCGGTTCAAGCCAAACTGTATAAAGAAAGGATTCAAACAGCCAATCCGTGTAATCATAATTTCAAGCCATTAATGACTCTCTATCTAACGGATTCAACAACAATTCAACAATTAGATGAAGCCAAAATCAGCGGTGTGGTGGCTTGTAAACTTTATCCAGCCGGGGCGACGACGAACTCTCAAGAAGCCGTTAATCATATAGGTCAACTTTACCCTTTATTTGAGCATATGCAAAAGATTGGTTTGCTATTGTTGGTCCATGGAGAAGTGACAGAATCGCAGGTGGATATTTTTGATCGGGAGTCTGTTTTTATAGAGAAATACTTACAATCTATTGTAAGCAATTTTCCGAAGCTGAAAATAGTATTTGAGCATATTACTACCAGAGATGCTGTGCAATTTGTTCTGGATTCACCAGAAACTATTGCCGCTACAATCACCGTGCAACATCTGCAATACAATAGAAATGATTTGTTTATGGGTGGTTTAAAACCACATAACTACTGCCTACCCATATTGAAGCGAAGCGTCCATCAACAAGCTTTAAGAGATGCGGTGTCAACTGGTACAAGCAAGTTTTTTTTAGGAACAGACTCAGCGCCTCATGAAAAGCATCGCAAAGAATCGAGTTGTGGCTGTGCTGGTTGTTATAGTGCTTGGAGTGCGATTGAGATTTATGCACAAATATTTGAAGAACTTGGTTGCTTAGATAAATTTGAAAGGTTTGCTAGTGAAAATGGCGCCCATTTTTATGGCTTACCTTTGAATGAAGAGACTATTACACTCATTAAGCAGCCTTGGCAGATCCCGTCAATGATTTCTCTGGCGACTGGTCAAGAACTGGTACCCTTTATGGCGGGTGAAACTATTCAATGGAAGTTATCCTAAGAATTTCTTGTTTATCCAGATACTATTGTGAAACAATTACACTTATTCTTTACTATTGATTATTTGATGCTATGCAAAGCCTTTTCGTAGATCGACTGACTGTTATCGACTTTAGTTACCTTGATGCTGTTCGAGGCTTGGTGGGTGAGAGTTGGATTTTGGATGTTGAACTGGAAGGGGAATTGAATGATCAGGGTATGCTTTTTGACTTTTCTTTGGTTAAGAAATCCATCAAACAATGGATTGATTCTTATATAGATCATAAGTTGGTGGTGCCTGCTGGTCGTCATGGCAGTCATCAACAGAGCCAACAGCTAGAAATGATTTCAGAAGACAGTTTTAATTTTACATTAAATTCCGGTGAGACTATATTTCATCGTTCACCCATAGAAGCTGTGTTATTTATTGATGACGTGGATGTTGTTGATGAGCGAAATATAGAGCAACACCTAACCAACCATCTGATTAAAATATTGCCAACCAATATTGCTTCGGTGCGCTTAAAATTAACACCCGAACCATTAAAAGGTGCATATTATCATTACAGTCATGGATTACAAAAGCATGATGGTAATTGCCAGAGAATTGCTCATGGACATCGTTCATCGCTTGAAATTGAAGTAGCAGGGAAAAGGGATTTTGTGCAAGAACAGCATTGGGCTTCTTTGTGGAAAGATATTTATATTGCGACAAAATCTCACCAAACAAGCAGTGATAAAGCAGGATACTTGCGTTTTGAGTATCAGGCTAATCAGGGAGATTTTGTACTCGAACTACCAGAGCGCTGTTGTTATCTAATTGAACCAGAAACCACAGTGGAGCAAATCGCACAGTACCTTGCTCAGACCATTTCTGCCCAGACGCAACAGTCTTGTCGGGTGAAAGCTTTTGAAGGCGTTGGTAAAGGGGCTATTTCAAAAGCGTAGACTATAGCCAGAGCTGCTTAGCAAATCGAGTTTGTTAGATTCAGCACGACGTTTCCCTATTAACAGGAATTGGTTTACCCTCGGTATTGATGGCTACATAGGTGAAAATAGCTTCTGTGACCAGAAACTGTTCTTCATTCATATCTCTTTGACACCAGACTTCAATCTTAATTTTCATGGAGGTGTTACCTACTTTCAGTAACTCTCCATAGCAAGCTACGGTGTCGGCTACATGGACCGGCTTATGAAAGGTCATACTGTCGACAGCCACTGTTGCCACACGGCTTTTAGCGGTGTTTTTGGCAATAATGCCAGAGGCGATGTCCATTTGCGACATAATCCACCCACCAAAAATATCCATATTGGCATTGGTGTCTGCCGGCATGGCGATAGTTCTGGTAATTAAACTGCCATTGGGCATGGTACTTAGTTTATTTTCAGTCTCTTGCATAGATTTCTCAGGTTATAAATGTTCAGAAGCATAATCAGCCAAGCGAGAACGCTCACCTGTTTTTAAGGTAATGTGGCCACTGTGTTCCCATTGTTTGAAACGATCCACCACATAAGTAATGCCGGAACTGGACTCAGTTAAATAAGGTGTGTCGATTTGAGCGATATTACCTAAACAAACAATTTTAGTGCTGGGACCCGAACGGGTGATGAGTGTTTTTAATTGTTTAGGTGTGAGATTTTGCGCTTCATCGATAATGATAAATTTATTTAAAAAAGTACGGCCACGCATAAAGTTAAGCGAACGTATTTTAATCCAACGTTTTAATACGTCTTCTGTCGCCACTTGACCCCAAGCATCGGTATCTTGGTTGGGAGAAAGTACCTCCATATTATCCATGAGAGCCCCCATCCAAGGCGTCATTTTTTCTTCTTCAGTGCCCGGTAAGAAGCCAATGTCTTCACCTACAGGAATAGTGACTCGGGTCATGATAATTTCTTTATATAGGTGTTTCTCAATGGTTTGCTCAAGTGCAGAGGCTAGTGTGAGTAGCGTTTTTCCTGTGCCAGCATCACCTTGTAAGGTGACAAAATCTATATCAGGATCCATGAGTAAGTTAAGAGCAAAACTTTGTTCTCTATTTCTAGCGGTAATACCCCATACTTCATGTTTTTTATGGCGAAAATCTTTGGCCAGTTCAATGATGGCATTATTTCCATCAATATTTCTGGCGACAGCTTCAAAGCCATCATTATCATCCATGTACAAACAATGGTTGGGTGACCATTGGCTGACTAAAGGACCAGACACCTTATAGAATGTTCGGCCTTCTTCTTTCCAACTGCTCATATCCTTACTATGGGTTTCCCAAAAGTCATTGGGTAGTTGAGCCAATCCAGTATTGAGCTGCTCAATACCCACGGACAGTCGATCATTAAAATAGTCCTCAGCATGTAAAGAGAGTGCTGTGGCTTTAATCCTCATATTAATGTCTTTGGAAACCAAGGTCACTGTATGATGTAAATGGGCGGATTTTAAACTGAGTGCCACACTTAAAATGGTGTTGTCTGGCTTGCTACCGGGTAGGCCATCGGGTAACTTAAATTCGAGCTGTTCTGTTTGAATAAATAAGAGTCCCGAACTTTGAATAGCTTTACCTGATTGTTTTTCGGGTAACACAACGTTATTTAATGGTATACCTTTATCTAACTTGCTATGGGGAGATTTGGTGATGAGATCATCGATAAAACGACTGGCTTGTCGTACATTTCTAGCGACTTCAGATAAGCCTTTTTTAGCAGCGTCTAATTCCTCCAGCACCACCATGGGAATAAAAACATCATGTTCTGAGAAGCGGAATAAAGAAGTGGGGTCATGCATGATGACATTGGTGTCTAATACAAAAATACGTTTTCCGGCAATACGTTTTCTCATTAGGCAATCCTCATGTTAAATGAATGTGGTAAATTTGAACTGTCTCCAAATACGACTCAATATATTTTTGAATAGCTATGGCTTTGAAAGTTTTTGCAGATAATTTAAAACTTCTGCCACATGATCTTTCACTTTGACTTTGCGCCACTCCTGTATACATGAGCCTTGGTGAAATAAAAAAGTGCTGCGTTCAATACCTAAATATTCTTTACCATAGAGTTTTTTCAGTTTAATGACATCAAAATATTGGCATAAAATTTCGTGTGGGTCAGAAATTAAATCGAAGGGAAATTGTTGTTTAGCTTTGAAGTTATCATGGGATGAAATAGAGTCTCTTGAGATACCAAAGATAAGACAGTCAGACTGAAGGAAATCATGGTGTGACGCTTTGAAGTTTTGACCTTCCGTGGTGCACCCTGGCGTGCTATCTTTAGGGTAAAAATAAAGCAAAATATTATTATTGGAAAGTTCTGTCAGATTAAGTGTTTTATCTCCAGTGCAGATCACAGGGGTATTTGGCAAGTGTTGATACTTAGTTAGACTCATAGGTTAAAGCTTCTCAATCGACAAGGGTTGAAAGAAATTAATGTCTTAAGGGATCCATTGAAGCATCCAAATTTTCTTCGTCACAAAACTGTGAAAAAAGCTCTCTAATATCAGCAATTAACACAGAAGTGGGTAAGTTAACTAGCAAGTTCAACTCAACCATCGGGGCGCCTGTATGGGGCGCGGGATAAGTATCTGAATGAATATCAATAATATCCATATTGAGCTGATAGAAAAAGTGGGAAATATCACGGATGATGCCTTGGTTATCCCTGGCAATCACCTGAATTTGATAAGGAAGCTTATCGGTTTCTTTTTTTGTCTGTGTGGTTCTTTTGATCATGGTTGTCAGGCCAAGGCGGTTTGCAAGCAAGGGTAGCTGATGTTCCATTTTGGCCAAGGCATTCCATTCACCGGTGAGTAACATCAGAATCCCAAATTCATTTCCTAGTACGGTCATGCGACTATCCACGATACTACAACCGACTTTGGATGCAACATCTGAAAGTTCATTGACTAGTCCTGGTCTGTTTTCTCCAAGGGCTGATACGACCAGATAGCTGGACATGTAATATTCCTAAAGTTAAAAAGGTAAGTACAGAATATCATTGATGAATACTTAGGTTCAATATGTTTAGAATTTATCCGACATTAACTGATTAATACCTTAGTTTTTCTTGTATTCAGCGGGATGGATCAGTAGTATACGCTGTTTGGTTTTCTCTTGGATTATGAGCGATGTTTTCAGGTAGTATAGTGGCTTTAGTGACTCCCATGAATACTGATGGATCGGTTGATTTGCATAGTTTGTCGCTATTGGTTGATTGGCATATTCAATCTGGCACTTCTGCGATCGTTACAGTAGGTACCACAGGTGAGTCTGCCACATTGAGTCGAACGGAGCAATTACAGGTGATTCAAACTGTAGTTGATAAGGTTCAGGGACGCATACCTGTTATTGCGGGGAATGGTTCCAGCTCTACGACCTTCTCTATTGAAATGACTAAAGATATCAAGAAAATAGGAGCCGATGCTTGTTTGTGTGTAACCCCTTATTATAATCGCCCCCCTCAAGAAGGACTATACCGACACTTTCAGTC
Organism: Gammaproteobacteria bacterium CG22_combo_CG10-13_8_21_14_all_40_8; assembly: GCA_002770795.1. Classification (GTDB taxonomy): domain Bacteria; phylum Pseudomonadota; class Gammaproteobacteria; order Enterobacterales; genus 21-14-all-40-8. The sequence goes on from PCTP01000078.1 coordinate 16,716, forward strand.
TATTGCCGATGCCGAGACAATTCCGCAAATTTTGTACAATGTGCCTAAGCGAACCGGTGTTGATATGGATATTTCCATTATTCAGCGCTTAGCTGAACACCCTAATATAGTGGGTTTAAAAGAAGCCTCTAACTCGCAACAGAAAATTGGGGAACTTCTGGCACTTTTAAGTGACAAACTAGATCTATTTAGTGGGGATGATGTAACCTGTACCGATTTTATTTTATTGGGTGGGAAAGGCGTTATTTCTGTTACCGCCAACATAGTTCCTGATAGAATGGCGCAACTTTGTCAATTAGCTCTACAGGGACATACGGATAAAGCCCGTTACTTGAATAAGCAACTGACAGCTTTACATGACATATTAGGCGTTGAGTCCAATCCAATACCCGCTAAATGGATTTTGTCTCAAATGGGTAAAATACCCCAAGGTATTCGGTTGCCTTTATTACCTTTAGCAGAAGAATATCATGCTGTTGTTGAGAATGTTTTAAACAATTTGGATGGAATTGAGATTTAATATGCTTGTATTTAAGGTTATTGGAGAAGTGAATTTGTTATTGATTAGAACCCTTATAGTGAGTTTTTTTGCACTGAGTATTTCAGGCTGCAGTTGGTTGTATGGTGAGAAAGGTCTTATCAGAGACCGTGAGTATGATTATCTCAATAGTAAAATGGAAAAAACACTGGAAACACCTCCAGGTTTGCATCCATTGGTTGATGAAAATGATCTAAAGGTACCTGATTTAGCCGCTAATCAGAAACAACCTGTATTGGGAAAGGACCTAGATGACCGGCCTCCTATTTTAATTCTTGCTTCTGGAGAAAAAATGGGGAACGATAGCGAAGATAATCAAACCTTACCTCAAGTATGGTTTCGTTATGATGAAATAGAATTTTGGCAAGGTATTCAAGATTATTTCGCTAAGAAGAAAATCAATGTGGCCAATAAAGATCTAGAAAATGGGATCATTGAAACGGATTGGATCACCCATACTCACGACTCCTATTGGCGTTATATATTTGGTGCGGATGATAATTATAGCGAGAGAACACGCTATCGTTTCCAAATCACACCAAATAATCAAGGTACAGAGAAAGTGCTTAGAGTCAGTCAATTGGAGAAACAAGTTAAAAAAACCAGAAGAAAACCATGGAGTGAGTCGGAGGTATCCAATCAGAACGCTATCTTATTTATGAATGGTTTCTTGGGTTATTGGAGTGAAAATGAAGACAAGCAAGCCACAGAAAGAGTCAAATTAGCTAATTTGGGTATTAAACTAGAGATAGCTAAAGATGATAATGGAGCGGTGGTGTTTGTTGCTGATGCTAGTTTTCAAGAGACTTGGAGCAAGTTAGCTGTAGTTTTGCCTGAATTAGGTTTTGCGTTAGATGATAAAGATCAGTCTTTGGGAGTTTATATGGGCG
>PCTP01000233.1 GCA_002770795.1 Gammaproteobacteria bacterium CG22_combo_CG10-13_8_21_14_all_40_8
ACCGGAAGTTGACTGGCGATAATGGTGGAGCCTTGTCCATGACGCGCGTCGATAATATCCAGCAAATCACTTCGTTGTTGACTGTTGAGTGTATCCATTCCCCAATCATCTAAAATAAGTACGGGCGTTGCCGTCAGTTGGTTAAGGAAGCGGTTGTAAGTACCGTCGCCATGGACTTTGAGTAATTGCCCCAATAGTCCCTTAAGTCGGTAATAGCGGACGGCTGTTCCTTGTTGGCAAAGATGGTGTCCCAGCGCGCAAGCCAGCCAGGTTTTACCGCAGCCAGTCGCGCCAGTAAACAATAAGTTTTGGTGGTGGATGAGCCAGTGCCCTTCTAATAAACTGCGGAACTGGCTTTTGTCGAGTCCTCGCTCTTTCTTATAGTCGATTTGTTCTGGGTGCGCTTTCAGGCGAAATTTAGCTTGCGTGAGTAAGCGTTCGACTTTGTGTTGTTGTCGTCGTATCAGCTCGCTACTGAGCAGGATCGAGAGGCGCTCTTCAAAGGTGAGCTCTTGATAATGACCCGGTTGCTCGTGTTGGCGCTCGAGTGCTTGCAGGACGCCCGGCAGACGTAGTTGTTGAAGTTGTTCGACTAGCATGGTGAATTCTCCCTAATGAAATTCATGGGGTTGACGTAAATTGGCGTGAGTAGTCAGTTGCTCCAGCAAGTCCAGCTGCAATTCAGTGGGCTGTTGGTCAAGGTTATTTTTGAGGATCGCTTTAATACTTTTGAAGGTTGAAGCACCCGTTTTTAATCCTCGTTCACAGGCGGCGTTGAGTCGTTCATTGTTGTAGGTTTTTACCAGCGAAAGCAGACCGGCACAGGAACGATAAGCCTGCTCAGGATGGGCTTTACTGGCGAGTTTCTGATTAACCCAATCAAGCACATGAGGGCCTGCGTTCTGGGCTCGCTGTTTAAATTTACCCGGATTCCAATCCATGTAGGCGCGGTGATGAGCCGGCATATGTTCTTTGTCGGTGCTTTGTTTTCCAGGCGTAAACAAGCGGACGTGATGAGCCACGCATTGTCCTTCGTGATAAAGACGAACCGTGCCTTCGCTAAAGTGCGCCTGCAAAGATTTTTTGACCAGCGCATAGGGAACCGAGTAATAATTACGTTCAATTTCAACGTGATAATCGAGATGAACCTTGACTGTTTTTATTTGCATGAAAATATAAGGTGAGCGCGGCAGCGACTTGAGTGCAGCCCTGTCCAGTGCTTCGAATTGGCTGGCTCTGGAGCCCGGTATTTTTTGAAACGCCTTTTGATTGAGCCTCACCAGCAAGGCACTAATTCGCTGATTTAGCTGAGCCAGAGTATAAAATACTTCGCGACGTAAGCAGGCTAAGATCCAACGCGTTACCAATAAAACGCCGCCTTCAGCTTTGGCCTTGTCTTTAGGTTTTCGCACCCGAGCTGGCATAATCGCAACACCAAAGTGGCTCGCCATTTGATGGTAGGTCGGATTGAGATCGGGCTCGTAACGACAAGCTTTCGCTACACCACTTTTGAGATTTTATGTTGAGTGATCCATTATGTGAAGCGACGATACAAATTTCATTGTCATCACTATCCTGAACAATAATCGCTCAGAAAAGACTCCACATAATAAATCACTGTTTGCATCAAATTGACTTCAGCCAGGAGAGTATATCTTTATTTCTATCCAGCACGTCTTGAAGTGATTTTGACCCACCAGAAGGCGAGTAAGCATCGAGCACTTTTCGTTTCATTTCCATGTCAATTTCTACATAAGCATGTGTTGTCTCAAGGTTAACATGACCAAGCCAACTCCTTATGATGCTTAAATCAATCCCTGCCTGGAGTAGGTGCATTGCAATTGTATGTCTAAATGTATGAGGGCCAATACTCTTTGTTTTCAAACCAGGGCAGGTTTTTTCCGCTATTTTTACTCGCTTCTTGATGATATAACGTACGCCAAACCGTCCAAGTGGCTGACCACAAGCATTCATGAATAATTTTGCTTGCGGCTTATCCGTTAACTGGTTATCGAGCAAGTAATTCATTAACAACTTTGCAGTATCTTGCCAAATTGGCACCATCCTTGTTTTATTACCTTTGCCTACCAAGGTCACAACTGGAGGATGACCAAAGGAAATTGAGCTAACCGTTAGATCGCAGATTTCCTGTACTCTAGCGCCTGTGTTGTAGAGTAAATTTAATAGTGCATGATCTCGTCGTTCACTTTTGGCATCATGATTTAATTCACCAATAATGGTCTTGATTTCGTTGACTTCAAGATAATCAATTACCTTATGCGGTGCTTTCTTTAGCGGAAGTGCCATAATTCGTTGATACTCTCCAGCTCGCAGAACATCCTTAGTTGTTAAAAATAACGAAAATGTCTTTAGTGAGGCGAGTCGTAAATTTCTGGTTACAATGCTGTTGTTTCGCTGGTTTTCGAGATGATTCAAAAAGAGTAAAACAGCATCGGCATTGACATCTTCCAACACCAGTTTGGCTACGGCTTTTTTCTGTCGTGTGCTTTCAAAGGTAAAAAATAATTTCAAGGTATCCCGATAGGCCATCACCGTATTTAGGCTTAACCCACGATCTTGTGTCAGGTATTCCTGGAAAAAACATTGAACGAGTAGCATCAATTCATTTACCTTTTTCATTATGGCTCTCCTGTTTTGACTGAATGTATGAATAAAGCTTTTCGCCTGCAAGGCTAAGTAATTCAAGGGATGGGTGTAAATATACTTGAGTATTGGCAATGTTGGCATGGCCAAGGTAGGTCGCTAGCACAGGAAGGTAAATATTGGGATCCTTTCCTGACTGATAAATATCCATTAGCCATCTGGTCGCAAATGAATGGCGCAGATCGTGCACTCGAGGCGTACGACCTTGGGGCGTTATTATTTCGGCACGAGCCATGAGCGTTCGAAGTGTTTTCGGTGTGGTTGATATTGTGCAAGGCTTTCCCCTATTGTTAACAAAGACAGGTTCGGCCGGTGCATTGCCATAACCGAAACTTGACCGTTGTTCCAAATAGTTAACCAGTCTCTGTGTCGTCGATGGCCGTAATGGAATAATCCGAGATTTATAAAACTTGGTTTGTCTGACGGTTATAATGCCCTGGGTCGCATTGATGTCTTCAATTTTTAATCGAATAACTTCCCCAATGCGCATGCCCGTGACCCACAGCAAGCCGATTATTGTCTTGTAAGTGGAGGATAATATTTTACTTCTTACATTAAGCTGCATTGCTTGTTGCATTAGCTTGTCGATCTCTTCCTGGGAAAAAATGTAAGGTTTTGTCTGAACCTTAGCAGGACCAACCAGACCTTTTTCTGGAATATAGGTTGTCAGATCAAACTGAAGCATGAAGCGGCAAAACTGGCGTAAAACCGAAACGTGATCGGCTCGAGTTAATGGTAATTTGTGGTGGGTGGTATCCAGATAGCCAACCACCATTTGGCGCGAGATCACTTTGCATTTTGGGAAATGCTCATTCAAGAACTGATCGAAGGCATCTAACGTATATTCTGCAGCTACATAGAGATAACCCAGTGATCGACGTAGCTCTAAATGTTGAACCATCCATGAACCCATGGGGCCTGTAAATCGTTGCTTTTTCATTTCTGCTCCTCCGGCCATTCACGGGCGAGCGAACGGAGTTGATCGATATCGACTTTTGTGTAGATAAAGGTTGTCTCAATGTGTCGATGACCAAGCAGATCAGCTATGGTTTTTATTGATACTTTCTGGTAAAGCAAACGAGTTGCGAAGGCGTGCCGGAAGTGGCGAGTTCCGCCAAATTTTGAATCTATCCCAGCTATGCGGTAGTATTTTCGGAAGTTTGACGCATAATGGTTGTGTTCACTCAGAGGGCGTTGAACGCCGCGAACGGTTAAAAATACCTCCTCAAAATCGGGATTCTTTCTATCCAGTTTTA
>PCTP01000154.1 GCA_002770795.1 Gammaproteobacteria bacterium CG22_combo_CG10-13_8_21_14_all_40_8
ATAACACTTTAGTATTGTTTTTGGCTAAAAGCTAGTGTTTAAACTTGGTTATGCCACGAAGTTTTTTTGGATAAAGTGTGGATAAAGGAATAAAGTGAAGGGATAAAGTGTGTGTCCATTTGTTTTTTAAAGGGATAAAGTGTGTGTCCATTTGTTTTTATTTGTTTTTTTGAAGTGAAGGGATAAAGTGTGTGTCCATTTGTTTTTACTTTCAGCAGCCATACTGGCTGTGCAAACCATGGAACCCATAAAAAAAACGGCTATGGCTAATGGGGGGAATTTGGGCATTGATGAATCTCCAGATCATACGTCGTTTCAAAATATTAGTCGGTGTTAGTTTATCAAATTTAACGATTTTCATCGAAAAAAGCGTTGTATATGAAAGGGTTACATCAAAAAGCAGGTACAGCCCAACTACTTTCGCAACACTTTATACTCTGTAACTGATTTTAAAAAGAAAATATATTCTATCAATGTTTTGCTATTCTATAAGAGAAGAGCAAACTTTGTTATCCAAGGAATCCCATTATGAAAAGCAGTATCGGTCTGCAGGTATCCATTTTTCAACGTTTACTGATCATGTCTTTATTCGTCATCAGCCTTGTGGGATGGTTTTCGTGGCATTTTGGCTCAGTGGCTGAATTTCATCCATTTGGATTAGCCACTGCAAGCCGTACATTAAACGTACTATTGGGAGTCGTTTTAACCACTATTGCTCTAATTGTTCCTTTGACCTCAAACCTTTACTCTCCAAAACTGGTTAAACTCTTTGTCTCTCAACCGATTATTATTGGCGGACTAATCACACTTATATTGGCGATTTTATTTAATTTAAGTAGTCATTTTTTCAACACATCTCATCCTTGGTATCCCACCATATCAGCTATATCTATCACCTTCGCTTATTTTAGTCTTGCCAGCATTATTCCTTACTTATTCATGATCAGTCGCTTTTTACGACCCAGTTATTTCATTCCCACATTATCGGCAAGGGCAATGAAACGCATCGTAAAAATTCAAACCAAAGGCGGTAATCGTCAAGACTGGGTAGAAGTCATTAAAACTGTAGATGTACTAGCCAATATTGCGCTAACCAGTATGAAACGCAATGATCAACAGTTAATCATTTTAATACTACGATTTCTCCAAGAAATATTATGCAATATAACGCTGATCTCTGGTAAGAGCCGTTACTTAGAACCAGGAGAAAGCGCTTTGTTCTTTTCTGGCTTAACAAGAGAAGCAAAACAACACCTGGAAGATAGTGGGTTATGGCCAGAAGCCTATGTTTTATTTCATTTTGTGAGGATCACCGAAATTTGTGATCATCAGCAAAATGTTGTCTTTTCTGAATCAGGTAAATTAATGGTGGCAACCCTGATTCAAGCCGAAAAAAATAATTGCGAAGGTGTGATGGAGTTAATTATTTTGTCCATGAATACATTAATGCGCACAGCTATTGATACCAAGGACACGTCCAAGTTTCAAAATCTTTCTTATTATTATGTACTCGCTGCTGATGGAATATTCACATCCCAAACTTGGATGAATGAACTCGTAAGACACTTAAAACATTATGGCCGTTTAGCCGAGAAAAATGGTGTGGTTCGTGCTCGAGAAACTGTGGTCTATGATCTTTGTGCCTTAGCCTCCTATTTGTTTGAAGCTAAAGCAGATAATGCCTCAGATTTTTTGCATCACCAATTGATTCCATATTTAAGATTTTCATCGGATGCAAGCTCCTATCTCTCCAAAGCCACTCTCCAAGCAATAGTAAAACTCTATTGGCAAATCAAATCCATCGATGATGATAACGACCAACTTGAGTTAAGTCGGAAAAATAACAGCGGAGAAATGCTACGTAAATTATTTTTAGAGGATGACAATAAACATGCAGAGATATTGCACGTTATGCTTCAAGATAATAAACCATTGCACTGGGAATTAAATGATCGGTTATTACGTTTTTCTTATATACCGATGAAACCAAAAAATCTTGCGGAAAAGTTTCTTGAAGCATATAAAGCCGAACAGAGTTCTTTGGAGAATCTTTCTGAATAATTGATTCCAAAAAAGATTTAATCGCAATGCACTTATGACTTGAATTCAGGCCAGTTAAAAGCATGGAAATAACAAAAATAAATGCTATTACTTCCGTTGATATGATTTGAATGATTCTTGTCGAATCCATAATCGATTCCTATTGATTACTTTAAAAGTTTTCCTGTTTCATAATTAAACCACAAAATTAATACACTTTCAGAATAGAGTTCTTATCAAATACAAAAGGAGATCTCAGCCTCCTTTTGAACTTCTCTTTTAATCCACCAATCCATATTGGCTTTTCAAAATCTCAATGATTTCAGCTTTAGGATTTTCAGATAAAACTAATTTCTTACCAGTGATTTTTTCTGCTATCCCTATATAGGTTTTAGAAACATCCATTAATGCAGAAACTGGTAGAGCGTTGTCTCTGGCTAATACACTCCTTTCTTCCATGCGATTTTTATTTAATAAAATATCTGGATCTGGAAAATGGTTTAATAAAAATTGACGGAATGATTCTTTTGATTTTTCTAAAATAACACCTTCGCGCTTAGAAGGTCCATCCCAAATTCTTGAAGAGTCTGGGGTACCCACTTCATCCATATAGATCAGTTTTTCATTTCCAGCTTTGTCTGTGACATAACCAAACTCAAACTTAGTATCAATAAAGAGTTGATCTAATTTGGCTAGCTCATCACTAATCACGTTAAAGCCTTCTTTTAATAATTTTTCATATAAAGCGATATCTTCGACTTTAGAAAAGTTAAAGGCTTGATAGTTGTCTTGAATATTTTGACGAGAGATATTCACATCATCCTGAGCAGGGACACCAGGTATATCATTTAAGATACCTTTGGTTGAAGGCGTGATGAGTAGTTCGGGTAATTTTTGATCTTTTTGCAGACCTTCTGGCAATTGAATACCACAGAAATCTCTTTCGCCATTGGCATAAGAACGCCACATAGAGCCAGTGATATATTGACGTGCAATGGCTTCAATTTTCAATGCGCTGGCTTTTTGTACAATCCATACAAAAGGATGAGGAATTTCTAAAATATGGCTATCTGCTAGACCATTTTCTTTAAATAGTTTAAACCAGTGATTCGAAATAGCGTTAAGGGCTGCGCCTTTTCCTGGAACACCATTCAGCCCACCTTCACCGTGCCAAATACAATCGAATGCAGAGATACGATCACTGATCACCATAATGGCTAAAGGCGCATCGGGTGCGACATCATAATGACGTTCTTGAATCAAACGCTTACTATCTGCCTCTGTTAACCAATAAACAGAACGCACTTTGCCACTATGCACTGGGGCATGGGTTCTAATAGGGAGATCATTGTTAACGGCCAAAACGTTTTGTGCTGAAGTCATGCTCACTTTCCTCTTTAAATAAGTGTCACATTAGGGGGAATCTTTGATATTTGTAGATAAAACGCTTTTCTGCTTTTTATCCTCATCATTAACGTAATTTTTCATCCGTGCTCAAAAGACGAGCTTCGTTTTCTAACATCACAGGAATATCGTCACGAATGGGATAAGCTAAACCACTGGCGTAGCAAATCAGCTCGCTTTTATCCTTACTCAGCTCAACAGGCGCTTTGGTGACAGGACAAACCAGTATATCAAGTAGTTTTTTATCAATCATGTTGTTTCCAAAAGTTGTTGTGTATTGAAAGTTTTTGAGGGGGTTGTCCCTTCATCAAAAGCGCGGGATCTAGGCGCACATCAAACCAATTAATGCGCCAATCAAGGTGTGGTCCAGTGGCGCGCCCCGTCGAACCCATTTTTGCAATAAGTTGACCTTGTTTAACAGATTGCCCCGACTTCACCAGCAATTTACTGAGATGCAAAA
>PCTP01000196.1 GCA_002770795.1 Gammaproteobacteria bacterium CG22_combo_CG10-13_8_21_14_all_40_8
TCAGATGCTACGTAAATGCCTCGTCGTTGATCCGGGTGATTCACGCTTTTTGAAAGGTGAGCAGATGGAAGTGGCGACTGTGTTAGATGAAAATGATCGTTTAACCAAAGAAGGTAAAGCGACAATTCGTTATGAAAGAGTGTTGTTAGGTATCACCAAAGCCTCGTTAGCAACAGAGTCATTTATTTCAGCCGCTTCTTTCCAAGAAACGACAAGAGTATTGACCGAAGCTGCCGTTAACGGACGTCGTGATCCACTGCATGGCTTGAAAGAAAACGTGATTGTTGGACGTTTAATCCCAGCTGGTACTGGATTAACTTACCACAAAGAGCGTTTGGCGAAGAAAATGGTTCAAGAAGAAGAGGTTGTGAGCAGTATGACCGCTTCTGATGCAGAAAAAGCACTTCGCGAAGAGTTAAGTTCGTCTAAAGATTAACTCACGATTAAGTGATTAAAAACTAAAGCAGACTCTGGTAAATCAGAGTCTGCTTTTTCGTTTCTAAATTGCAGCTTGACTCTCAGAACCACACCCATTAGAATACGCACCCCGAACTTTAGCTTGCGAATGCCTGCTTGGGGTTTTGGGACACATTGAATAATCACATTGATAAATAAAAGCCGGAGTTAAGCCAAATGGCGACTATAAACCAACTGGTCCGCAAAGGACGTGAACGTGAGGTACTTAAAAGTAAAGTACCTGCGTTAGAGGCTTGTCCTCAAAAACGAGGTGTATGTACTCGTGTTTACACAACTACACCCAAAAAGCCGAACTCAGCATTACGTAAAGTAGCTCGTGTTCGTTTAACCAACGGTCAAGAAGTGACTTCCTACATTGGTGGTGAAGGTCATAACTTACAAGAACACTCTGTGATATTAATCCGTGGTGGTCGTGTAAAAGACTTACCTGGTGTTCGTTATCATACAATCCGTGGTGCATTAGATACTTCTGGTGTCGCATCTCGTAAGAACGGACGTTCAAAATACGGTACTAAAAGACCAAAATAATTCTCACCCTCATCTCCCCTTTCGAATGAATTGTGAGTAAGGCCTGAGTCAATCTCGGATTAACCTGAAGTTACACATAGGAAACTAAAATGCCTAGAAGAAGAGTTGCAGCAAAACGTGAGATTTTGCCCGATCCAAAATACAAAAGCCAAATTTTGGCAAAATTTATCAATGTGTTGATGGTGGATGGAAAAAAATCCGTCGCCGAAAAAATCGTCTATGGTGCATTAGCTATCATGGCAGAAAAGAATAAAGAAGCCCAACCTATTGCTCTTTTTGAAGAAGCATTGGAGAAAATTCGTCCTCTAGTAGAAGTTAAATCTCGCCGTGTTGGCGGTTCAACTTACCAAGTGCCTGTAGAAGTGCGTCCAGCACGTCAAACTGCTTTAGCCATGCGTTGGTTGACAGAGTCTGCGCGTAAGCGAAGTGAAAAATCTATGCGCCAGCGTTTAGCCGGTGAATTGGTTGATGCATTACAAAATCGTGGTAACGCGCTTAAGAAGCGTGAAGACGTACATCGTATGGCAGAAGCTAACAAAGCATTCTCTCATTATCGTTGGTAGTCTGACCAAGATTATTTCCATCGGAGAAGCATAGCATGGCCCGTATCACCCCCATTAAACTGTATCGCAATATCGGTATTTGTGCACATGTTGACGCGGGTAAAACCACAACGACTGAAAGAGTGTTGTATTATACGGGCCAATCTCACAAAATTGGTGAGGTTCACGATGGTGCTGCTACCATGGATTGGATGGAGCAGGAGCAGGAGCGAGGGATAACCATCACTTCTGCTGCTACCACCACATTTTGGGCGGGGATGTCCAATCAGTATGAAAAACACCGTATCAATATCATTGACACACCGGGACACGTTGACTTCACGATTGAAGTCGAGCGTTCATTGCGTGTATTAGATGGCGCGGTTGTTGTTTTCTGTGGTTCATCTGGTGTCGAGCCTCAATCTGAGACTGTATGGCGACAAGCCGATAAATATGAAGTGCCACGCATCGTTTTCGTCAACAAGATGGATCGCGCTGGCGCAGATTTCCTAAGAGTCGTTAAACAAATTAAAACCCGCTTGGGTTCTGAAGCTGTCCCTATGCAAATGGCTATAGGGGCAGAAGAAGAATTTAAAGGCGTTGTCGATTTAGTCATTATGAAAGCGATTTATTGGCATGAAGCGGATATGGGGATGACCTATGAACTGGATGATATCCCTGCTGATCTCCTTGAACTCTGCCAACAGCTTCGAGAAAAAATGGTAGAAGCTGCGGCCGAAGCGAACGAAGAGTTGATGGAAAAATATCTCAGTGAAGGGGATTTAAACAACGAAGAAATCAAAAAGGGTATTCGTGCCAGAACGCTAGCCAATGAAATCGTTCCTGCATTTTGTGGCTCTGCCTTTAAAAATAAAGGTGTTCAAGCCCTGTTGGATGCTGTCATCGATTACATGCCTTCTCCCATCGAAGTCAAACCGATTACAGGCGAATTAGATGATGGAAGCCATGGCGAAAGACATGCTAGAGATGATGATCCCTTTTCAGCCTTAGCCTTTAAAATTGCAACGGACCCCTTTGTAGGAACCCTGACTTTTTTCCGTGTATATTCGGGTAAATTGTGCACAGGGGATGCTTTATTCAATTCTACAAAAGGAAGGAAAGAGAGAGTTGGTCGCATGGTACAGATGCACGCCAATGCTCGCGAAGAAATCAAAGAAGTATTCGCTGGTGATATCGCCGCAACCGTAGGGTTAAAGGATATTTCAACAGGCGATACTTTTTGCGATATGAATCATCATATCGTCTTAGAGAGAATGGATTTCCCGGAACCGGTTATCTCTGTTGCTGTAGAGCCTAGAACGAAACCGGATCAAGAAAAAATGGGAATTGCTTTGAGCAAACTTGCTCAAGAAGATCCTTCTTTCAGAGTTGAAACGGATGAAGAAACGGGACAAACAATTATTTCAGGTATGGGTGAGTTACATCTTGATATTATTGTTGACCGTATGCGACGAGAGTTTGGTGTTGATGCCAATGTGGGCAAACCTCAAGTAGCCTATCGCGAATCTATTCGTAAAGCAGTGGAAGTGGAAGGCAAATTTATTCGCCAATCTGGTGGCCGTGGTCAATACGGACATGTTTGGTTGAAGTTAGAGCCTCTAGAGCGAGGTGAAAACTACGAATTTGTAGAAAAAATTGTAGGCGGAACTGTCCCCAAAGAATATTTTGGTGCCATTGATAAGGGTATTCAAGAGCAAATGAAGAATGGTGTACTGGCTGGATACCCACTTGTGGATATGCGAGTCACCTTATTTGATGGTTCGTTCCATGATGTAGACTCCAATGAAATGGCATTTAAAGTTGCTGCTTCTATGGGGGTTAAAAAAGGTGTTCTGGATGCAAATCCTGCATTATTAGAGCCTATGATGAAAGTAGAAGCTGTAACCCCTGAAGACTATATGGGCGATGTAATGGGTGATCTCAATCGTCGTCGCGGTATGGTGCAAGGGATGGATGATTGTCCCTCTGGGAAGATCATTCGTGCGGAAGTTCCTTTAGCGGAAATGTTTGGTTACTCCACCGCACTACGTTCCATGAGCCAAGGTCGTGCGACCTACTCGATGGAATTTTCTCACTATGGCGAGGCGCCTGCCAATGTCGCTGAGATGATCATTAAATCACGAAGAGGCGATTAGCCTTATCGTAACACTATTCAAGCTATAACATTAATTCATATTGGTATATTGAGGATTTTAAAATGGCA
>PCTP01000220.1:0-1986 GCA_002770795.1 Gammaproteobacteria bacterium CG22_combo_CG10-13_8_21_14_all_40_8
TTAGTGTTCTACTCTAGCTAATATACCACTAAACCCTCTGTGTTCTCTGTGTCCTCTGTGGTTCATTGATCTTTAAAAAACTATTTTACCACCGAGGGCACAGAGAAAACATTGATTAGACAAACAAATGTAGACAAACAAATGCACATCATAGAAACTCAAGTTATTCGGTAAGTCAATGTCGATTTGATCAGGTGCATTTTGTTGCGTCTTGTATTCTAAGTATTTTAGAAAACCATTATACACTTCGGTAGTGGAAGTTTGAGCGCTCATTGGGTATCTGATTGAAATGATTTGTCCATAATCATTTCTTAATACAATTTTGTTTACATGGTAGGTTTTAATGGTTTGCATAATTTCATTAAAGACAAGATAATTCCCTGCAGCATAGGTGGTTTTACTATTAGCTGCAACCTCTGCAAAGCTTGAATCTGATTCACAGACATCACACTGTAAATAATGTGTGTCGATAATATGAAAATATTCAGCTTTAGCATTTGCACTCAAGAAGAGAAGGGAAGAGCCTTTTTCAGCACTTTTTGAACGCCATTTTCTGATAATATTTCAAATTTAAAGTGTCCAATTTTAAAGTGTCCAATGCTATTGAACCGCTACAAAGTCAATCATATTGACCTGTGATTAGGTTTGTTATTTGTTCAATACATATTTTTGATAAAGCCGGTCGATATTTTTTAATGCCCACAGGCTCCAGTTTTGAGGTTCATTATGCCACGCTGAAGCGAGTATTTCTGCGGTGAGTTTTTGTGAAAATTGTTGTGCCAAGGGGTGGTAGCTGATATGCCAAGGTTCGACTGCAACCCCACCTTTGTCGACTAAATAAGGACGAAAAAATTGGTAAGCCGAGAGGTTTTTTTCTAGCCATAGATTGAGTTTTGCACATTGCCCATGAGATGAAAATTCATCAGGGAGTAATTGGGGGTTATAACCCTGTTCTATGCAGGTGGCGTCAAAGATATCGATATCGGTTCCCCAATGATGACGACTTGATCCAGGTAAGGCACTCCATTTTAAAATTGCAGAAAATTTTTCCTCTTCATCTAAAAAGCTTTGTATTGGATTTTGATTGGCGTCATAAATCGCTCTTTCTCCCTTGATTTTGACTTGCCAAATAGCCTTTTGACGATGGTAGCTTCTATAACCTGAAAGTAGGGCTAGTTTATTTCCCGTTTGATAAGCTTCGTCGCACAGTGCAGATAAAGGTTCTTGGATAGCAGGATGGATTTTAAAGCCTGGAGAAACCCAGGCATTAGGATGAGAAAACGGGATCATGATGGTTTCATCAAGTCCCAATAATAGTTCTTTGGTGATCTCCGGTAAATCCATCATAGCTATTTTCCGATTAATATCATGTTAATCTTCTTTAAGTAACAAGGATTCTAATATTTTTTGGTAGATAAGGGCGAGCTTGGTTAAGTCGTCAATATTAACCGATTCGTTGACTTTATGAATACTGTGATTCAGAGGACCCAGTTCTATCACTTCAGCGCCAGTTTGCGCAATAAAACGGCCATCTGAAGTTCCTCCACCTGTGGACAGATGGGGTTTGATGCCTTGAATCTGTTGGATGCTTTCACTGACGGCTTTGATCAATTGACCATGGTCGGTTAAAAAAGGTTCACCATTGATTTTCCAACTAAGTTGGTATTGAACATTGGCTTTCGTTAATAAATCTTCGACTTGTTTGATTAAACCTTGAGTGCTTTGCTCATTATTGAATCGAAAGTTAAATTCAATCTGACAATCTCCTGGAACCACATTGGTGGCTGTGCCGGCGTTGATGGTGCAAATTTGGAAACTGGTTGGGGGGAAATTTTCATTACCTTGATCCCAGACCATATTACACAAACTCAATAAGGGTTTTAGGGCTTGATGAATGGCATTGATGGTGGTTTCTGGATAGGCAACATGGCCTTGTAATCCGGTGATTGTTAGATATCCCGTGAGAGATCCTCTTCGTCCAATTCT
>PCTP01000220.1:2081-3210 GCA_002770795.1 Gammaproteobacteria bacterium CG22_combo_CG10-13_8_21_14_all_40_8
CTGTGCCATTAATAAACGGGCCTTCCTCATCACTGGTGATCAAAAAGGCAATGGTGCCTTTGTGTTTGGGGTATTGTTTGATAAATTGTTGAGTCGCCACCAACATGGCGGCAAGAGAGCCTTTCATATCTGCAGCGCCTCGACCAAATAATTCGCCATCCTTAATGGTGGGTTCAAAGGGCGGGCTATGCCATTGGCTTAAAGGGCCGGGGGGCACAACATCCGTATGTCCAGCGAAAACAAAGATGGGTTCTTGGGTACTTCCTTGGTGAGTCGACCAAAAGTTTTTGACCTCCTCAAAGGACATAGGTTCGGTGTTAAATCCCAAGGGGGCAAGAAAATCTACCATTAATTGTTGGCAGCCATCATCCTCAGGGGTAATTGATTTTTTTTGGATGAGGGCCTGGGTCAGAGCAAGTACGGGCTCAGTCATTTTTTGTCCTTTGTTGGATTAGACATGAGTGAATTAAAAATACCTTGATAATTCTCTGGTTTAAAACCAATTGCTATAATTTTTTGATCAATTTGCAAAAGAGGGCGTTTCATCAGGGTTGGATGCGACTCAAAAAGCTTTGCTGCATTATTAGGGGTTAAAGATTGCTGAGTGTTCGTATC
Source organism: Gammaproteobacteria bacterium CG22_combo_CG10-13_8_21_14_all_40_8 (assembly GCA_002770795.1). Lineage (GTDB taxonomy): Bacteria > Pseudomonadota > Gammaproteobacteria > Enterobacterales > 21-14-all-40-8. Next base: position 2,697 of record PCTP01000220.1, read on the forward strand.
TAAACCTTTCCAAGTGGTGCTGCGTTTATTGAGGAGCCTGTCCAAGTTGACTTGACCTAACCAATTCTTCCACCCATCCTCTTTAATAGGAGATTGACGAATATCCACCCATTGGAAATCGATTTTCTGATCGGATAACCATTTTCTAGCCGCCTTCACTTTATCGCAGGATGAAATGCCAAATAACTCTATATTCATGATGTTCTCTTTATTCAATCGTTCTAAGTAACTCATTGATGCTGACTTTGCTACGGGTTTTTTCATCGACTGTTTTTACGATAACGGCACAATACAAACTATGGCTATTATCCTTAGCGGGTAATGAACCTGAGACCACGACAGAACCTGCTGGTACGCGCCCATAATGAATTTTACCCGTTTCTCTATTGTATATTTTAGTGCTTTGGCCAATGTAGACACCCATAGAAATCACGCTATTTTTTTCCACGATGACGCCTTCAACAATTTCTGAGCGAGCACCAATAAAGCAGTTGTCTTCAATGATGGTGGGATT
>PCTP01000220.1:3237-3886 GCA_002770795.1 Gammaproteobacteria bacterium CG22_combo_CG10-13_8_21_14_all_40_8
AATGCCAACCCCGCCAGAGAGATGGACATTTTTACCTATTTGAGCGCAAGAACCTACCGTCGCCCAAGTGTCAATCATAGTGCCCTCATCGACATAGGCGCCGATATTGACGTAACTGGGCATCATGACAACATTTTTACCTAAATAGCTACCTACGCGAGCCACAGCAGGAGGTACAACTCGTACTCCAGATTGGGCGGTTTTTTCGGCATTTTCAAGAGTGAATTTAAGATCAACCTTATCGAAATACGCCATTTCTCCAGATTGCATAAGTCGATTAGGTTTCAAACGAAAGGACAGAAGAACCGCCTTTTTTACCCATTCATTCACGATCCAATCACCCACCGACTCCTCTGAACGAGGGGTGGCTACTCGTAATGTTCCATCGTCTAGAAGTTTCAGTACTTGACTGACAGCCTCTTTTATCGCATCTGGCGCTGACTCAGGCGTTAATGTGGCGCGATTTTCAAAGGCTTGCTCGATACAGTCTTGTAAGTTTTTCATGGATTTTCCTAATAGATATAAAGGGTTGATGGGCAATATCATTTGATTATGAGGCATCACCCAATAATGCAATAATTTCTAGTTTCAGTTTTTCTATAGAGAGATTATCATTAAAACTGATGTTTTTGGGGAGATTGACCAAGAA
>PCTP01000106.1:0-3318 GCA_002770795.1 Gammaproteobacteria bacterium CG22_combo_CG10-13_8_21_14_all_40_8
TGTCTAATAAGTCTTGTGCCCAAGCTTCAGCTTTGAGGCGATTGAGTAAACGCCATGCCATCACCTGAACCGCAGCGACCTGATTCCACATGCTATCACTCAAACAACGCCAATGGTTTGAGTCTAAAGCGGATTGTTGAATTTGATCAGCGCAAGTTTGACAAATGACAATTTGATTATCCGATTGCTCTGCTGGGGTGACCTCATAGACAGATAAGGATTCGCTAGATTTACATAATTCACAACAATGACCACTGCGTTCCATTAAAGTTTCTAAAGTAGACATAAATATTCCTGTTAAATTTTAAGGCGCATGACCTAAGCCAAAGCACTAGAGTCTTTTTTAAAGGCGAGATTTTACTCTTTTTTCAACCACTCTGCAGCTTGTACAGAGAAATAAGTTAAAATGGCATCAGCACCAGCGCGTTTGAAGGCTAATAATGATTCTAAAACGACGGCTTTTTCATTGAGCCAACCATTGGCACTGGCTGCTTTGAGCATGGCATATTCTCCACTCACTTGATAAACCATGGTAGGAACTTTAAATTCGTCCTTTACTCGACGTAAAATATCCAAATAAGGCATGCCGGGTTTCACCATGATCATATCGGCGCCCTCGGCGAGATCCATAGCGACTTCATGTAAAGCCTCATCACTGTTTGCAGGATCCATTTGGTAACTATATTTATTTCCACCTGCTAAATTAGTTGATGAGCGTACTGCATCACGGAATGGCCCATAAAAACTACTGGCATACTTGGCTGAATAGGCCATGATTCTGGTATGAATATATCCGTTATTTTCTAAGGCTTGGCGAATCGCTCCAATCCGACCATCCATCATGTCGGAAGGCGCGACTATATCTGCACCTGCTTCGGCGTGGGATAAAGCTTGTTTGACCAACACCTCAATGGTTTCGTCGTTCATCACATAACCCGTCGCATCGATCAAGCCATCTTGACCATGACTCGTAAAGGGATCTAATGCAACATCCGTCATAACACCTAAACTGGGAAAGGCTTGTTTCAAGGCACGTACTGCGCGCTGAGCCAAACCTTGAGGGTTGTATGATTCTTCCGCCAGAAGTGATTTAGCGGATGAGGGCGTTACTGGAAAAAGCGCAATAGTGGAGATCCCTAATTCAACCGCTTTTTTAGCTTCAATTAACAGTTGATCGATAGATAGGCGCTCCACGTCAGGCATAGATGGAATCTTTTCACGAATACCTGAGCCGTCTAAGACAAACACTGGCCAAATAAAGTCTTGTGGGCCCAAGCGAGATTCAGCCATTAATCGACGACTGAAAGTATCTCTTCGCATACGACGAGGTCTACGAAGAGGGTATTGGCCATTAAATGTTGTCATGAGCGGTTCCTTGGGAATTAAAAAAGTGACTAATTCTAACAAATTTAATTGTGAAGAGTTTGATCTTGATCTAAAAAATTTAGGAAATGTGCGAACTGCTTCATTGATAGAGATAAAAGTGGTATTTATTGTGCGTAGATACTATAAACTAGTAATTGCCTTTTATTATTAGGCATCATTCACATTGAATGATTTTTCAAATTGCTTTTGGAGAGAGTTTTTTTGCAAAACTATAAATCCGTGTGGACTGGATTATTCATCCTGATATTAGTATGGACAGGTTTGTTACTCAATGCTTATAGAGGTATTGATCAATGGTTGTACCAACAAGAAATCGTAAGTACGCTTAATCCGCATAATATACCGTCTTCTGTAGTTGTGGTTGAAGCTAGACAATCATTTTTTTATGCATCCTATGAAGAATGGCTAGATGTTTTGGTTAAGCTAAATCTCTTAGAACCAAGAGCCATTGTGATGCCCTCTCGCCCGAGTACTTGGTCTGAGTTACAGACTAAAAAATTGATAACAGAATACCCTTTATTCTTGGGAAAAACCTTATCAAATACACAGGAGACAATGAATGATGAATATCATGCTGGTCTCACCTTATTACCGCCCATTGTGGGAAAAACTTATCCTCAACAGTGGTTAACTTACGAAGTTAATGGCCGTGAATATGATTCTTTGGAAGCCAGTGTTGCCAAGAAATTAGTAGGTTCTCAGTTTAAAAAAGATCGTTTTTTTGTGGACTTTAGATACGCTAAGGGTAGAGTTCCTGTTGTAGAAATGGAAAGAGTCAAAAATAATGAAATGATCTCATCACTGATTAAAAACCAAGTAGTGCTTATTGGGTTTATGGATTCATTAACACCAGAATTATTGACTTCTGCGGGTAATCTTTCTTTTTCAACATTTCAAGCCTATGCCTTGGATACTTTGTTAAATCAAAGATCGATAGTATTTATAACACTGCCTAATTTGTTAGTGTTGAGTTTTTTGTTTGTCATCAGTTTGATGGTACTGATTCCAAGAATCGCTGATCGATATCAGATTGTGACATTGATACTGATAATGATGGCGATTACTTTTTCTTCGTGGTTGTTATTAATGAACTGGGGGATTTGGATAAGCCCTGCCATATTTTTGATTGCAGAAATAGTGATATTTCTGACGCTTTATTATCAAAGACACAATCATAATAAAGTGATGTTAAGAGAAATGGCTTTAAATAGTGCTCACAGTATGGAGTCACGCTGGATGCCTCAAAATTTCTTTATGACAGATGAGCATTGGACGCAAATAGCCAATATGGTGAGTCAAACTTTGTCCCTCAATAGAACTATCTTCCTGGAAAAAATAGAGGATGATCATCGCGTAAGAGAAGTCAAAGCGATAGATTGCAGTTTGGCTGATGTCCATGAAATGCGTAGAGACTATTTTCGAGCGCCTTATACAACCGCCATGGAGCTTGGTGGAATATTGAGATTACAAAAGGAATACTTAACTAACGCATCAGAACCTGAGATTCAATACCTCGCCCCGCTTGTTTTTGCTGGAGAAGTTCAAGGCTTTTGGGCTTTTACCGTAAACCAAAATAACTGGGCTAATGAAAAAAAAATGTTATATGCCGTCTCTCAATTTATGGCTCAGATATCAGAAATGTTATTTCACCGTTCACAATGGCTAAATCATCAAGCAACAGCCACGAATCCCATCACCAAAGTTTTGAATATGCAGTTTGATGAACCAGCCTACAGTGCTATTCATCGAACGATTCAATTTATGAATCAACGATTATCTGTGATGGAGTCCGTGTTAAATGGCATGAAAACCTCTGCAGTACTCTATGATGTTTTTGGACGAGTTGTGCAGGTTAATGAGCCTATGGTCGAGATACTATCAGCAGTGAATATAGCAACACAAACGATGACAGCTTCAGAATTGATGAGTCAG
>PCTP01000106.1:3379-5408 GCA_002770795.1 Gammaproteobacteria bacterium CG22_combo_CG10-13_8_21_14_all_40_8
ATGGCTTGAGAGAAGCTGAAGTGAGACCATTTGAATTATTGGGTATTTTATGTGAAATGGTTGACATGAGTCATATTCGAGAGGTGTTTCAACAAAAGGAACAGGTTATTGAACATCTTAATACATGGCTGAGGAATGATTTGTCATGCATCACCATGGCTTGTGATTTAGTCAAAGATCAAAGAGTTAAACCAGAAAAAAAGGGAGAAATGCTCTCCTTAATTAAAGAAAAGGTGGCTGCTCTCGAAAATAACATTTTAAAAGTGAGTCAAATTATTCAAACCGATTTGGCTTCTCAAGCATCAGCCAAATATCCCGTTGAATGCATGAAATATTTAACCTATGCAATTGATAGGATTGAACAAGAAAATTTACGTTCAGTTATTATAGAGCAGATGACGCCCTATTTTTCCCCCTTAGTGATGGCAGCTCCGACTGAACTACAATCAATTTTTGATACGTTAATGAACCTACTTTATAAAGACACCGTAGAAAATGGAAAGATCGCCATTAAAGTATGTGCTAATAAGGGGAAAGTAGAATTTGAATTTGCCAATGAGGGCTTTGGTATACCCAATGAACATCTACAATTTTATTTAAATTCAGATGAACTGTTAGACAGCGATGATTTTAAAGCGTTAAGAACGATTAAACTTCAAATCGAAAAATGGGGTGGTGAACTTGTTGCTAAAAGTGCTGTGGGCGAAGGGATGATATTTACATTCAACTTGGAGGCGTTTTCAGAAAATGAATCAGTCACCTAAGAGAATTTTATTGGTTGAGGACAACAAACATTTAAGAGAACTTATTTGTTTGGCTTTAGAATTGGATTCCTATCTCATTGAGGCTAGAGGTGATGGGCGAGAAGCAATCGATTTTCTGAAAGAAAATGAGGTCGATCTCATTATTTTGGATTTATTTATGCCTGTGTTAGATGGTAAGTATGTACTTCATTGGTTGAGAAATGAAAAAAAATCAAACACACCGGTGCTAGTAATGACCGCTATGACCGATGCAAAAACATTATTAAATATTATGGAATGTGGCGCGAATTATGTGATGAATAAACCCTTGCATATGGAGCAAATTTCTACAGCAATTACTAAACTTTTGGATGTTTAATCCATGGGTTCTTGGTTTCCTTTGCATATTTTCCCACAAGGCTCTCTCTCAAGTTCCGTTATTACCACGGTTTGGGTTGGAATTTTTGTCGTTGCCTTTTTTAACCTGAGATTTGGCTGGGTGTTATCAGGTTTAGTTATCCCTGGTTATTTAGCTCCCTTGTTGTTACTCAAGCCATGGGCTGTTGTGGCCATTTTTGTTGAAGGAATGACCGCTTATTCGATGGTGTGGGTCTTTTCTCAATACCTTTCAAAATTTGGATGGTGGAGCGCACTTTTCGGACGAGATAGATTTTTCGGATTGGTACTCGCAAGTATTATAACAAGGGTTGTTTTTGATGCATGGGTATTACCCATGGTTGGAGAAAGGTTGGGAGCATTTGGGATTGTCTTTGACTATCGTAATGAGCTTCATAGTCTGGGGTTAGTTATTGTTGCACTGATTGCAAACCAATTTTGGAAAACAGGTATATTAAAAGGACTTAAACCAACCTTAGTGATTTTATTTGTAACTTGGTTCATTGTTAAATATGTACTGTTAGAATGGACAAATTTCAGTTTATCAAATTTAAGCTATATGTATGAAGATATGGCTGTTTCGATACTAGCCAGTCCTAAAGCCTATATTATATTGGTCATTACAGCACTTGTTGCGTCAAGAATGAATTTAAAATATGGATGGGATTTTAATGGCATTCTGATCCCTGCCTTGTTAGCTTTGCAATGGTACAATCCCAGCAAAATTGTGATTTCTTTTGTAGAAGCCTTTATCATATTAGGACTTTCAACACTGGTCTTAAAAAATAGATTTTTTGCCAATACCACCATGGAAGGAGCAAGAAAATTACTCTTGTTCTTTAATATAGGGTTTGTTTACAAAATCCTACTGGCTTATAGCATGATTTATT
>PCTP01000106.1:5458-20719 GCA_002770795.1 Gammaproteobacteria bacterium CG22_combo_CG10-13_8_21_14_all_40_8
TCGACCTTGTTGGCTATCAAAATGCATGAGAAAGGCATTGCAATTAGAATGACAAGAGCAACCTTACAAGTCTCACTCGTCTCAATTTCAATCGCCAGTCTATTAGGGTTTACTCTGACTTTGATTCCTTCGATGCAAACGTGGAATTATAGTGGTCATATTGGAAATAGTGCAGAGTTAAATGTTCGCTCAGAACACTTGAATAAAATCATTGCATCAGAAAAACCTAAAATATATGGGACTCGATTCAAATTACCCCCATTACCTTTGCCTCAAGATATTGATCAATTTAATGAAGGAGTGAAATGGCTTTTAAAATATAGTCGAACAAAAGAACCCAGCCTATTAGAGTTGGCCATCAGCAATATGTCTCAATTAGGGTTTCAAGTTGAATTGATTGAAAAGCAATATTTATTTATATCAGAATCTGTGGTAAAAAAATCTCCTGGATTCTACGTATTCAACTTGAATGCAGAAAATGAACTTCTCATAGAAGTACCAGCACCACTTCAAGAAATTGGCCTTATTGATGGGGCAGTTTCCTTATTCTCGAACTTAAAAGCGCGGAGTTTCTCTATTGCCGGTTCAGAGCCAAAAAATGCACCTTCTCAGACCTATTTTGATAACTTTCACCGCATTGTAGGTCGTCATAATGTTTTACAGATTGAAGCTTACACAGCGGAGATCAATCGTTCGTTAGTGTTATTGAATGGCAGTAACACATTAGATAAAAAGGAAAATAATGTTGGTGAATTATGGGTGAAAAATCGTTTGCCAGCGCACTTGGATTTAAAAAAACTACAGAACATTCTGGGAGAATACGAAATACATTGGGGTCAGACAAATTTCTCCAATACTCAAAGAGATGAAAGCTCTAGTGGATTCGCAGAATTGATCGTCAATAAAAAAGGATTAAGACGTCTATTAATTAGTGATTTACTCGAAGGAAAGAAAACTTCAATAAAAAGCGTTGACCAACGCATAGAAGGATATTTACAAGAGTGGTTGCTCGGCGGAAAAGGAGAGATAGCCAACAGTGGAACCAATGTCTATGTGACCCCCCGACCAGAACAGTTATTGTTTTTTGATGAAGAAATTATCACACCTTTGATTCAGTTGGTACAAAAAAACCATCAAAAAGGAGTGTGGGAAAATGAATTGTTAGAGGATTTTCAGTCTATTAATAATTCAGCGCAAGTATTTGGGTATGAACTATTAAGATACCATCATATAGGAACCGATCAAGACTATATTATTTTATATGAATCCGAAAAGAAACAAAGGCGTTTCTGGGGAACTTATGTATTTCGTATGGGAGATGATCAGCCATTTGTTATCCAGTCTCCACGGCCGTTATTTGAGGTGAATAGTTTTGAAGTGGCTGTTTCATTGTTTGAAAGATTACAAGCAAAGGCATTGTTGATTGGTGGCACTCACCCATTAACCAATCAAGACTATAGTTCGGACTTAGTGAGAACCAGTAACCAGAAAAGTGTTTTCACCTTGGTAAATCAGGTGATTATGAGAGAAAGCAAGAACAATGATCTATTAGCGATTCAATGTAGAGCCTTAGGGCAAGAATTAGGGGAATCCTTACCCGATGCCGATATGTTGCTGAGCTTTGATGATGGTGCAATGGATTCAAAGTCCTATAGCTCATTACAGAAAATGCTATTAGATTCTTTGAAATCTGAACATTGGAACATTGGTTTTGTGGATGGATCTCTAGAATCCAGTGGTTACCAAGTCGGAGGAACTCCTCAAGGGCGTTATGTGAGCGCTTCAACAAATAAAGCTTTTGCGTTACTCTGGGTCAGTCCCCTTGTGCGCTCGAGTTATCGCCAACAACAAGATGATGATACTTCTAGCCTTCAATTTCTAGCCTTAGGAATAGAAACGCTGCAAAGTGATTTAATCGAAGTGATAAAAACGCAAGCAAAAGAAAGGATAGCGGATGATGAGCGGGGGTTAAAAGAATTTTTAACAAAATATATAGAGACACAGGATGTTGTGATATTAAAATGGTTGAAAACTCAAGATCCTAAATTAAATAGAGTTATTGATAAACATACAAAACAGGCCTTTGTCCTTGTGCATAATGCAAAAGGTCGGCTGGTTATGTTGGGAAATCTAAATCCTTTAGAGACTAATTCACAGATAATTATTCCAATTGAAAGAACAGAAGAGGGGGTAACGCTTGATCCTAAAAACCACTTGTTGAATGAATATATTGAAACGAGAACCTCACTTCTATTTTTCAATTCATAACGGAAAGAAATTGCAACTATTATGAAATTATTTTGGCGACTTATATGGACTGTTTTACTCATCGTATTCATATGGATTGCTTGGCTCAAATTTGAGCCAAATTTAATGAGAATAAATTTGAATGAAGTTCAAAATAAATTTGTACATCCAAAAAACCAAGTGGTAGGTATCGCTTACCCATTAACCTCAGAGAAATGGACTCAATTTCCAGTGGGCGACGCGGGAAATGTTATAAGAATTGTGAGTAATGGGGAACTGCCATTAACCCAACAACCGAGTACAACGGATAAATGGGAGTATCATTTAGAATATCAGCTTATTGATAAAAATGATCAAATTATCGCCAATGGTGAAATAGTGCAAAACACTTCTTTGCGATTATATTATGATGCCGAGATACAGCAACAATATTTAGCAACAACCTTCTATCCTGCCTCGACAACAGCTGCTGATGCAAGGCTTCATTTAATCAATCTGCGAGGCTATGATTCGGTACAAAAAATCAATTTAAGAGTGAAAGCAATTGTATCACCCTTGATAGGCGTCAGTGTCAGGCTATATCATAGAACCTTATCCAGTTTATTAGATGCTCAAAACCAATGGCGCAGAATGTCTAGTGAGCGACGCAAAACGGTCTCCAAAGCCAGTGTGTATGATGAAGCATTATTACGAGAGAATGAAAAATTCAATTTAGTGAACAACCTATGGGAGCCAATTGGTCCATTGGGTATATTAGATAAGGATTACCAAACCAAAAAAATCTATATTGCTAGAGATGTAGAAAATGATACGGTGCTTAATTTACCTGAAATACCACCGACAGGATTGATTATTTATCCCGATCATTTTGGAATGATTAAAATTCCAGCTTTTTCAGAAAGCATCAAGGTAAATTGGCAGCTTTTGGCGTCAGAAGAACTCTCTGAAGATAAGCAATTATCCAATAAAGGAACGGATAATCATGCAAATATTTTATTGCAATGGTGGGGACATCCTGCAACAAAAAGTCATCAGTGGAACCCAAGTTTCGATTTAAAAGAGGCTGTTATACATGTTGAATCTGGGATTTTACAAATCAATTCCAATAGACCCATTGTGGTGAGAATTTGGATGCAAGATCAGACTAAAGAGACTCTAGAGAAAATTGAAATAACACCAGAAACAAGCTATTTAAAACTGTATAAAACGAATAAGAATGTCATTTCATATCAAATTAATCATGTGAACAATGAGAACACCTCCTTTAGATTAGATCTCAGGCAATTTTCTGAAACAGCAAGGGCGGAAGTCTCTTATCATCTCTATGACCAAAGTGAGCATTTAGTTAAATCTGAAAGTTTGTCTCTGAATGAAACGCCTTCGTTTTATGAACACCTTATTGAGGACCCTTCAAGGCTGTTGAATGACGCTAAGAGTTATTATTTTAATATACCGCAAGAAATTACAAAAATTGTGATTGAGTCCAATGAGGATGTCTGGTTAACAGCATACTCAAGGCCAAGTGGATTAGCTCAATATATAGAATACCCATATCAACAGTTAAATGCGACACAACAAAAAAATACATTACCAGCATGGTTTTTAATGAGGCCAGGCGAATGGAAAAAACTGATTGCGGATGGCCGTTCAACCTTGATAAGTGTTCAACCTAGAGCACCTGAAATAGATCCCATGGTGATAGCAGGGCAATACAAATGGCAACAATTTTTACCAGATGGTGATTGGCGGGGGCGAGAGTTACTCTCTGCTTTCGATGAAGATATGCCCTCTAGTGAGATTGGTAAAATAAATCAATATCAAAAAATTAAACCTGATTTAACATTGCCTATAAGTATTGAAGGGTTTGCGGGTGAACCTTCTGCGAAACCTCATTTTATTTTTTTACAAGACAATCCACAAGAACTAAATATCAAGGTATGGATTGATAATATCTTGATTTTAGATGAAATTCAATATTCCAAAGATGGTGAATTAATTTTACCTGAAATCAGCACGGGAGAACATGAGCTGCGAGTGAGTACCAGTAAAGAGTCATCAGTCCTAATGGATCATATTAAAATAGCGGGCGATAATTTAGAGAGTTATACCAAAAAAATAGCGATGAAGTTAGAGGCAAACACTTTAACATTTAGTGTGAAAAAAGAGAAAGATGAAGAAATATTAGCGCTCAGAATTTATGCACACAAAATCAGCACTTCGAATAATAAAGTAAAAGGGAATCAAGAACAGAAAATACATTTAAGCATTAAACAACAAAAAAACAAAGAGATTGGACCTTTTGATTCTTGGACAATTATGGACAGAGATTACTTGTTAAAGGAATCTGAAGGGGATTCCCCAAGGATCTTGAATTCTACCGAGCCAGAACTAGGGGCTGCCAGGTTATTAATTATTAATCTGGGAAAAGATTTACCCAATGGACAGTTATATCAAATCAATATTAAGAAAATTCAAGGCAACACCGGATACATCGTTTTCAGTCGTACCCAACCAGGGTTATATGAAAATCATTTAATGAAGAATCTAGGAGATGCCTTATGAAGTTCGAGTCGTTATTCTTAGGTTTCTACATGATGCTATCAAGAATATTCTTTTTTGTATTCAAAATGGTCTTGGTTGTTGTTTGTAGTTTGTTATTCAGTGCGCAAGTGCAAAGTGCTGAAAACCACCTAAGTGATCTATGGGAATTGTTAAAGGCAAAAGAATATAAAGAACCTTCCAATGATGAGATGAAATGGGCAACACAACTTTTCCATCAAGCCATGGATAAAAATTCACAGAGTATAAATAATAAAGCAGCCATCGCTTCTGATTTATTCATCGAAGAGCTTGTGGATGGTACTCTTTCCAAATTGCTGATTATTAGGGAAACTGCGCAAAAATTAAATGGAAGGGGTTTATTTGTGATGCGACCTGATGGTAATGGTATCCTGTTACAGGCTCCGCACGGCTATATGGATGTTTATACAGGAAAACTGGTCAGCCAAATGATGCAGGAGCAAAATTACAGCGCTCTTTCCGTGAATTCTGTTCCTAGGCGTTATAAAAAAAACAAAAAATGGGTTAACGCAGACATGGCACATTTAACATCAACTTATTTTTACCTTTGGAGCCAAATTTTTGCTGAAAAATTCCCCTCTGGTCAGATTATTCAGTTGCATGGATTTAACAATAAAAATCGATCAACCACCAAAAATGTGGATATGATTCTTAGTAATGGCACTCAGTTTGTGGATGTTCCTTTGTTAAAGCAGGCACAGTGTCTGAAGAATTGGTTAGGTGAAAGCAGAGTACTTGTTTATCCCCGCGAAATAAAAATATTGGGAGCAACCTCCAATAGTATCGGTTCCTTGTTAAGAGATAAGAAGTTTACTGATTTCAAACATTATGAGATGAGTTTGGATTTAAGGAAAAGGCTTGTCAATGAATCGGAATCCAGAAAAATTTTGACAAATTGTATCACAATGTCTGCGTAAGTCATTATGTTGAGAATTATTGGTTTGAATGGTGTTTTTAAGGGTTAATGAAGAATGCATTTACGCGTCATGAAACAAAAAAAAACTAAAGTAACTCTTTGGCTTCTTTTGAATGCCTGTGTTGGATTTTTTTTATCAAACACCTTGTTATTGGCAGCACAGGATATTGATGACATACAGAGCAGTCTTCAATATGGGGAGTTAAGACAAATTAGATGGTATAACATTGAAGGTGGTGATGAATGGGTTTCAGGAAAGAAACCTTATCGACAAGGTTCCTCTCATGTGTTGAAAATTGAACAAGGCGAAACGGTGATTTTCATGGTTCCCAAAGAAGTCAAATTACGGTTGGTATCAGATAATTTAGACCGCCTTCTTTTGGGAGTGAAGATGGAGATCTCTCATGACGGATTATTATTTTTAGAGGGCATTGGTGAAGTCTATCATGAGAATTTGAGTAGTAATGAGAGCGATAATAACAGCATCGTTGATTTTGATGATCTTCCTGCTGCTCGTTCATTAATCTTTGATATATTTGATCCAGAACCCGCCGTTATTCGCTTAACAGGGTTGAGCAAAGAACCCGTAGAATTTTCCACCTATTATTCACAACACAGCCCACCCAGTATTTTGGCTCGCTATCCTGAATCGGTGGCATTTGAAAATCTCAGCGTCACTCAAAGATCAAAAAAGAGTAACGGCTTTGCTTCGAGTGATATACATGCTGCTGATCTTTCTTTTCAAAAAAATCAGCAAGTCAGTAGCTATCCAGAGTTGAAAACAAGGTCATTTCATTGGTTATCTGCACAGTCAGAAGCAAGTTTCAGTATAGAAGGGCCTGTTAACTTGGAGCTTCAGGTGCGACGCCCATATGCACCTGCTACCCCATTAATTGGTGATACCGTTTTAGACGTACAGATAGATAAGGAAACACCCCTAATATATTATAGAGATTATTCACCAGAAATTTCGCAGAAGATATTGGTAGAAGGTACTGATATGGATTTATCAACGCTGGGTAAAATTCATTTTTCGGTGGGTGAAGGCAGTCATCAAGTGAATTTGACAAGCCATAATAATATTTATTTTAGGTTACAAAAACAACTAACTCATGATTATCTGTTTTTTGGGTTGAATAAACCCATCTGGTCAATGGATGAAAAATTAATGAAGGCTCCCGAAATGTCTCAAGGCGTTAAGGATGAGCAATTGTGGAAAAATACGGCACTAAAACATTTCAAAAAGCTAGATACTATAAGTTCTGATAAGATGAATATACTTGATCAATTATCAAGGAATAATCAGATCATGAATAGTGGTTTTATTGCGGTCAAGAAACTTGAGAATTTAATTAACCAAAATCCAATGCAGATTGAGGTGTCAAAAAAATTAGAAAAAATGAAAAAAAGGCGAGGCTACTATAGAGATTTGTTGCCTGAACATGGTTCGTTTGAAATAAGCGCCAAGTATCAACGTTATGCAACGCAGAAAATATTAATACAACAACATGAGAGCGAAGTGTTCGCCTCAAATACTCAAGTGAATAGGATGATAGATGCTATTCCAGAAGCCAGTTTTCAAAGGATAACTCAGGAAAAGATCCTAAGTTACAAACTACCAAAGACGAACAGAACAGATTCAATACAGCTTCTTGTTCAACTGGATGATCAAGAATCAGTGGATTTTGAGGTGAGATTTGACACTGGAAAAAGCTATTTGTTGAACGCAACGCCCTTAGTTGTCCCTTTAGGAAACGTTCAGCCTGTAAATATGTTATGGGAAAAGTCTAAATGTTGTCAAGTTTCGCCTTATCAACAGAATCATCTTCAAATTGGTCGTGTAGGGCAAGTCTCAATACCTGTTGATGATAAAAGTCATTCTTTTCAAATAGTCAGAACGTCTGACAATGGATCTGTCCTATGGGTTGCAAGCCAAATTTATACTTCGTCTAGTTATGCCTTCGATGAAGAACAATACATCAGTTTGGTAAAGACTACTCAAGCCAATGCTTCAACATTTTGGAATTTTTTGAAATCTCAACAACACCAGAAAATGAGTGGTCAGATAACCCCCTTACTGACAATGGATCGTTTATCTAATCATTGGTTACCTTGGGTTGATCACTATCTAACTGCTCATGAACGTTTTACACGAGATTTAGATCGGAGAAAATTGATTGTTGACACAGAATATGAACCCAAAAAAATAAATGAATTGTTCGAAAGAGCACAATACCTTTCAGACAAAAATCAGCCAATAGAGGCGCTTAAAATTTGGACTGATCTGATACAGCATACTCAGACTACGGCGCAAAGAAGGGCTTTGCTGGAAATGATTCAACTAATGCCAAAATTAATGCAAAACGCTATTTTAGAAAAATTACTCAGATTCATGTCACTACACACAGATAGTGAAATTAGAGATACCGCAGTCAGTGAACTGCTCAAGATGTATAAGGTTAATGAACAAAATAATAAGATTTCCGACCTTCTATTGGCCCAGTTTGTGGAGTTCGGAGAAACTGTCAGGACTGTGGAATTGATCAAAGTGATGGTTTCTCAAGGGGATATGGATCCAGCTTTACAGCTGACTCAGTTGATCAAACCAGAATCTTGGCCGGGAACAGCTGTGTTGATGGCTTCAGCAAAAAAGCATTGGTGGCTAACCTATCAACAACAACAGAACCAATTAGATTCAGAACAACAATCTCTTGCAAAAGGATATTATCAACTTCTCCAAGGCGACTACGAAAGTTCATTACAATCTTTTTTTAGAGCAGCGGATAAGGGGGCTAAATGGGTAGATTTCAATCAAAAACTGCTACAGTTACAGAGCCTTTTGAATGATGCGAATGAAGTTGTTACTGATGGTGTTCAGCAATGGTTAAATTTAAGACATGAAAATCCATCGCTTAAAACATGGCAACGCAACGACGAACTGGTTGTTCAGCATGCAGGCGGGGTGCGCTTGCTGAATGAACAACAATACAAAAGTTCTACAGGTTATTTAACAGAAGATAATCTTCCTGTAGTCATGGAAGTTTTGGGGCCAACTCGTGTTCAATTGAGAATGCGAAAAACAATGCTGCCATCGAAAACCCATCAATCTACAAATGAATGGTATCAATTGCGTGTAGATGGAGAACTTGATTCCTATCCATTACTGGCTAATTTACCTTCAAGAAATTTAACCATAGAAGGCAGCGATTTGTTACCAGGCACTGAGAGCAATTTAGAAATTGAATTAGGCCAAGGGTTACATAAAATAGAAGTGTTTAGTCAAGAGCGCATTATAATTGTGCCATTTATTGAGGAGGCAATTATTCCCATTAGGGGATTAATTAATGCGCCTTTGGTGCAGCTAAAAAAAACTATTAAAGAGAATACGAGTAGTCAACTATTAACTTTTCACATCAATAAATCTATTGCTTGGAAAAGAATGGCTAACTTGATGCGCTTATCTCAGCTAGAAAATGCCAATCAAAAAGCGATTCTAGCGAGAGCTGAATCTCTTTTTGCTCAAAATTCATCAGAGCCAGACCTATCGATAATGTTAGATGCCATTAATCTCAATCCTATTTGGTCAACTGTTGAAACATTTTCTCAATCTGCAGGCATCAGAGAATTTAAAAGCAAAATTTGGCAACCAGAATCTCCCCAAGTACAAATAAGTGAGATATTACTGGGTTCGCACGATAACCCAGATAGAATTTTGCACAGAGGGGACTCTATAGGTATTGCCATTTACAATCCTTCACCCACGACTCTCTACTTACAGGCAAGAGCGTTATCTTCTTGGTTTTATAAGCAAAAAGTTATAGAGTTTTCATACAAAATTGATCAAGGTGAAGAACAAAAAGTGCAACTCGATGATTATCAAGAAATACCTATCCATATAGATAAAGATAGTCATTATCTTGTGATTACGATGGTGTTTACTGAAGCAAATCAAGCATTGTGGCTGAAGTTAAAAGATCGTCAGGGCGATTCTGTTTTTGAAGAAGACTCTCGTAAATATACTATTGCAACGGTGGACGAGCCGATTCGATTTGATATAAATGGTCCAGCATGGATTCGGATTGATAAACGAATACAAGCAAAAAATGAGACGACCTATACAGAATCAAAATATCAGTTTGTAGATGAGGGAAAACAACAAATAATACTTAGACCAGAACGCAATGAAAAACAATTGTTCGCTCGAATATTTGTTAGGACTCCCGGTACAAAATTTTCACAGTATGCGATACCATGGGATGTTCCATTACCCATATTATTCCAAATGCCTTATGTTAAAAATGTGCAACGCTCATTCTCACCACTATTAGTAGATAATTTACACTTAGGAAAGCAAGAAGATGGAACCTCTAGTTATGGTTTGTCATGGATAAATCGTCGCACTACGGATAATGGACCAGAAGAGCTATTTGATCAATTTTTAGAATTGAATGCTGCCTATCGATATTATCAATCTAAGAATAATATTTGGTATTTTTTGCAAGGTTTGTATAGAACACATGAAAGTGGAAGCGATACCTATGGTATTAAAGGGCGTGTTAAAGGAAGTTATAAGCCTTATGCACTTAATTGGGAGATTGGAACAGAAATATATTCACAACAATTAGAACGAAGTAATGCATTGAGTGCGGCGTTGAATCTGTCAGTGAATCAAGTCAGAGATTTTTCCGAGGTAGCGTATCATGTTCCAAGAATTAGTTTTTTCGCTAGGGCGCATGATTTGAGTGCTTTTGATATGGAGCAAATTGATTCGGATATTTTCACTCAATACAAAGACCAGCATAGGAACGGCGCTTCTTTGGGTGATACTCTGGTCTATCAACCCTATATTGATTCAGAAATTTACGGAGGCATTAATTTTACCACCAATGATAATTTTCATAGTATTGATCATCAAGGTATAAATGTTGGATGGCGGCAAATGCTTAATCCCTTCAATTTGGATCTAAGGTTGTCTCAGGTATATTATGATTCAGACGCGGATAGATCCGGTGGTTTTCAGCGAACAAAAGCGACATTGAAACTAGAATGGAATCGTTGGATTCATAGAAGAGATCGTTTGCAAATAGATCTACGTTTACAACGTGATTTTCAAAATAGTTCTAATGATGTCCAAATCAACTTTTTATATCATTTAAGTGAAGGTCGTGATTATCGAGACTTTGCTCTTGATGAAATAAAGTTACGTCATCTCAATGAGACTAAACTCCCCTTGGAGCATAATAATGCCTTTCATTAAAAGTACGGGTAGTACGATTGCAGACAAACTTTTAGTGAAAAATCTATCAACTATTTGGATCCGTTTGAACGCAGTTTATTTAAATGAACTGTCTACGGGATTCAGAATGTGGTTAAAAAAAGAAACAACCAAAACATTTGGAGAGGGAATATCTCTTGTCGATTACTTGTTACATCAAATTGATAATCACAGTGAAACAATAAATTCATTAAAACATCGTTTAACAGAGTTTAATCAGTTCTATTTTCATGCCACTGATGAAGAAGAAAGAAGAGATTATCTTTTAAAATTTAGTAGAGATCTGGGTGCGTCTCGAAAGCAATTATCTGAGGATAAAAAAGCTTTTCAGAGATGGTTTGATCGAGATGCATTGTTAGATAGACACCAAGGTATATTAGCAAAAGAATATAAAAAACTGACGTTAACACTTGAACGCTTATCTTATGTTTATTCCACAATTATGTTGGAACACAAAGAACCTGTAAAATTTTGGAAGAGCCATCCTTTAGAAAAAATGTTGAGCAAGCTATTTGTATTTCAGGAGAATCAACGTGTTAAAGTCGCAGCATTTCGTTGCCTAGCAGAGGCTATTAGTGGAATTCCTTATGCTGAAAGAGAAACATTGATTAGCGATAGTAGTTTGCAATATATCTATCGTTCTTCGCTAGAAAAAAATCAAGATATATCAATACAAAAATCAGCTTTGTCATTGTTAGCTGATTTATCACCGCAGTCGTTACAACGTACACTAACTCATCGAATAACTAAACCTTCTGCTGGTGACGATCTGTTTGTAAGAAGGCATGCTGTTTTTCTTGTAGGGAAATATTTAACCTATATTCCTGAACTAGAAGCGTTACTGGTTATTGCCTCTAACGATACCAAGCCATCTGTTAGACAAGTGGTTGCGAGTGCATTAAAAGATTGTACAATTGAAACTGCAATGCCAATTTTATATCAATTGGCTATTAAGGACTCAGATCAAACTGTTAGGGGGGCGACAATATGGGCATTATCTTCATTGCTACAAAATGAAATTTTTTTCACTCGAGGTATAGAACTTCTTCAAAAATGTTGTGAACAAGAAAAAAATATTTTTGTTTTGAAAATTCAATTAAAGTTAATGGTCTCGTTACTACCATCATTTACTCCAGATCAAAGAGCGAGATGGATTAATTCTCTTGGATCATGTTTAGATGTTTTGCAGTATCAATGTGAGCGTGTAGAAATACGAAGAAAAGCCGCTCAAGCCAAAGAATGGTTTTGGATATTTCATTGTGAAACTACATTGTCCTTGTATAAAGCGCTTCTGTCTCAGAGTGTGAATTTAAAAGAAGGAAAATATCATAAAATATCCAAAGAGCTAATTTATGAAAATGAATTACAACTTGCTAGGGTTTTATCTCTATTGGCTCAGAATGGTCACGGATTCACTCTAGAGAAAAGATATGGTCAAAAGGTGATTTATAAAGGAGATCGATTTAGATTTAGATTTTGGCGTTTTTTATATGAATTGAAACACTCTTCTACAGACAAGCGTCAAGCTCATTCTCACACACAAGGAAGACATTTCGATGGGTTAATTCGTTCACCCAGTAGTATCATGTGTGAACTTTCACAAACTAAAGTACCAGGTGAACCTTTATATATTTCTCAAGAAGGAGGGTGGCGACCATTTTTGCCTTTGGTTGACGATATTTTGTCTGCATTAGACCAAAGCTGGCCAACAAAAAAATACCACATTGTGAGTAGTGAGGGGATCACTGAAATTGTGCCTCCTAATAGTTTATGGAAACGCTTAAAGGCACAATGGACGATCAATAAAAACTTTGAATTATTTGCAAAACGCCGAAATTGGACGGAGTCCTCTTCGCACTCAGCGCATGATTATATCTCTTCAATACAGTCATTGGGCTTCAGTATTCGATTTCATCCTCATTCAGATTTGGAGGGTACAAGCGCACAATCTGATTCTTCCTTAAGTCGATTTTTTCCTGGATTTCTTCCATTAAATTGGGCTGACTTTACAGAGAGAGCGAAAGATTATTTTTTCTCGGTTTATGAAAATACCTTATTTCATTTAGGTATTTTCGTTTTAATCGTCAGTGGTTATTTCTTTGGCCGTCATATTTATCTTAATAGAATGATGAGACGCGCCAGACAATCGATTCCATTGGTCATTGGTGGTTGGGGAACCCGTGGAAAATCGGGTACCGAAAGATTGAAAGCGGCGTTATTTAATGCCTTGGGATATTCAGTGGTCTCTAAAACAACCGGTTGCGAAGCCATGTTTTTACATGCGCCTGTTTATGGAAAACTCCAGGAAATGTTTTTATTTAGACCTTATGACAAAGCCAGTATCTGGGAACAAGTGGATGTAGTGAGAATTGCACAAAAATTAGATTGTGAGGTGTTTTTGTGGGAATGTATGGGGCTGACGCCCTCATATGTTCAAGTGCTTCAAAATGATTGGATGCATGATGATATAGCGACTATCACTAATACCTATCCCGATCATGAGGATATACAAGGACCCGCAGGGCATGAGATCCCCAGAGTAATGACCAATTTTATTCCTAAAAATTCAACATTACTGACAACTGAAGAGCAAATGTGCCCCATTCTAGAACAGGCAGCAAAAGAACAGAATACAGATTTTATTTCGGTGGGTTGGCTAGAGGCTGGCTTGCTTTCATCTGATCTGCTGGAGCGTTTTCCCTATCAAGAGCACCCCTATAATATAGCGCTTGTTTTAAAATTAGCCGAAACTTTAGGTATAGGGAAGGACTTTGCTGTTAAAGCCATGGCAGATAATGTCGTCACGGATTTGGGCGTATTAAAAACTTATCCCGTTGCTCAAGTGGAAAACAGACAGCTTGAGTTTGTGATGGGAATGTCCGCTAATGAACGTTATGGAGCTATGGGTAATTGGATACGTATGAAGTTTGATCAGCATGCATTGAGTAAAGATCCACAGATTTGGTTGTGCACCGTTGTCAATAACAGAGCAGATAGGGTTCCACGTTCTCGCGTGTTCGCTTCTATTTTAGCTGAAGATATTGCAGCGGATAAACATTTCCTCATTGGGAATAATCTCCATGGTTTGAAAAATTATATTGATGAATCATGGCAACAAAACCTAAGTCAATTTAATTTGTTTGATTCAATCTATAATGAAACGCCCGTCGAGCGCTTACGCAATCTTGCGACTCGACTCAGAGTGCCTAAGGATCAAAATGAGGCCAGGGGACGAATTGGTGCTATACTACAAGGTTTGAATTTAGAATCTTTGAAGGAGCTCTGGGATAAACCACAGGTGTTGATTGAAGAATTGCTAGTTCAACATCCGGACACTCGGCTTTCTCTGGATGATTTGACGAAATTTATTGAGGAGATTTTAACTACGCATAATGAATATCTTGCGTTTGAGCATCGCCTTCTATCTGCTTGCGAATCCAATCAGCCACTTTCACAACAAACATGTCATGAATTTCAATTGACGTTCAATAATCTTGCTACAGCCTGGTTTGAAAATAAAATTATTTTGGTGGAAGATTATTATGCCACCGGCGAACAGGTTATTAAAACCATTGTGAAAAATACGCCAATGGGTCTTCATGCGCGGATTATGGGCATGCAAAATATTAAAGGAACCGGGTTGGATTTTGTTTATCGATGGCAAGCTTGGGAGTCATGTTCGAAGGCCTGCAGTCAGGCTTTAGATCCAAGGGTGGAAATTGCTAAAGCTGGTGTCAAAATGCTTTCGCAGTTTAAGGAATATGGCGTATTGAGTGAGGATAAAATTCTGCAAACCATCAGTACTATCAAATATCAAACTTGGACACAGAAAGAAGAAATTCAAGCCGAATTGGCCTTAATTTCCTTTAATCTAAAACAAGCCATGGCGGAAATTAACCAACAACAAGGGCAAAATAAAAACTCAGGATGGAGTCATAAAATGGCTGAGTATTTGGAAGCATTTATGGATGCTGGTGATGCCGTTAAGCGTCGAAAGAAAGCCAATCAGATTTATATAGATCTACAAAACACCCGAATAAGTCATGAACGAGCCTCATTGGAGTTACAGCTTTTGAACAAACGCCAAAAAGGTGGCTGGGCAGGTGATTTCATTAATAAGTTAACATAGGTAAGATCTTAAGGAGTTGAAAAGAAGCCCGTTTGATGATCAAATGGTTGTTACTATGCAATCGCATCATCAACAAACAGGCTTCATATGAAAATTACCACAATCCCTAAAAAA
>PCTP01000107.1:0-1465 GCA_002770795.1 Gammaproteobacteria bacterium CG22_combo_CG10-13_8_21_14_all_40_8
AGAACCTCAGGCTAGCAAGCGTGATATTCAGCTTAACTTTAGGCCATTGAATAAAAGTTGGCATGCCAATGCCGATCATACCCGTTTGAAACAGGTTATTATTAATCTGTTGACCAACGCCATTAAATATAATCGCCAACATGGTGCCATTATCGTTGAATGTAGCCAAGTTTCAGATGAACGTATTCGAATCAATATTAAAGATACAGGCAATGGCTTATCTCCAGAAAAATTAAGTCAGCTTTTTCAACCCTTTAATCGTCTGGGTCAGGAAGATGGTGCAGAGGAAGGTGCGGGTATAGGGTTAGTAGTGACCAAGCAACTGGTTGAACTCATGGGGGGGGCTATTGGAGTTACCAGTACCGTGGGTGTTGGCAGTGAATTCTGGATAGAACTCAATCAGGATGTTACACCTACCTTGGTGGCTAAAGAATCATTGTCGACCGATCTGATTCCTCAAGTATCTGGCGAAGAAGGGATCTGCAGTCTACTTTATGTTGAAGACAATCCAGCCAACTTGATGTTGGTTCAACAAATTATTGATGATCAGCCAAATGTCAGAATGTTGAGTGCCAGAGATGGCCATCAGGGTATTCTACTGGCTCAGACGGAACGACCCAACGTGATTTTGATGGATATCAATTTGCCAGGAATCAGTGGCATCGAAGCCTTAGCTATCCTTAAAAATGACCCAAAAACGGCACATATCCCTGTTTTAGCCATTAGTGCCAATGCCATGCCAAGAGATATAGAAAAAGGGTTAGAGGTGGGTTTTTTACGTTATTTGACCAAACCCATTAAAATCTCTGAGTTTATTGAAGCCTTAGATTTTGCGCTGGAGAACTCAAAGTTGAGCGGTGGTAAATAACCGAGACCGACAACTTACCATTAATATTGGTACTCATACCACACAACGGAAGCTCCTGCTTTTTGAGTTGGGTAAAGAGAACAATGGAGTACAGGCATTTATATGATTAACCAACAAGAAATCCTTAACGCGCATATTTTAATTGTCGATGACCAGCAAACCAATGTTCTCTTATTGGAAGAGATGTTGGCTGAGGCGAGTTATTTGAATGTCGATTCGACTTTAGATCCTTTTACTGTTTCAGAGCTGCATAAGGTCAATTGTTATGATCTGATCCTGCTTGATCTACAAATGCCAGGTATGGATGGATTTGAGGTGATGAAGGTACTTAAAGCTAACCAAGGCAATGACTATTTGCCGATACTGGTGATTACCGCCCAACCCGCACATAAATTACAAGCGCTGGCGGCTGGAGCCAAGGATTTTATAGCCAAACCATTTGATATCACCGAAGTGAATACTCGCATACGTAACATGCTAGAGGTGCGCCTTTTGTATAATAAACTGGAGAATTACAACCAGATATTAGAGCAAACTGTGCTAGAACGAACCGCCGAATTGCGAGATAGCGAGGCGAGATATCGTAGCCTGATAGAA
>PCTP01000107.1:1471-1968 GCA_002770795.1 Gammaproteobacteria bacterium CG22_combo_CG10-13_8_21_14_all_40_8
TCGGACTGGTACTGGGAGCAAGATGCCAAAGGTAATTTCACTCGGATGTTTGGTCCAGTTCAGCAAATGCTGGGCATTGATAAAGGAAAATTAGTCAGCGATTGTGATGATATTCCATTAAAAGGATGGAACGAAGTGCAACGTACGGAATTACAAGCCAAGATTAACGCCCGTCAACCTTTTCTGGATTTTGTTTTCAGCCGTACCAATGAGGATGGTTCTCAACAAAATTTTCAGGTAAGTGGTGAACCCATGTTCAATCAATCCTCGCGCTTTATCGGGTATCGTGGTTTTGGTTTTGAACTAAATACACCAACAACTACCAGCAGCATGAGTCACTAACCATGACATTCCTTACTGATCATCATGGTGCCAATAGCCCAAAACAGAACCATATCCTGGCGGCATTGCCAGCCGTGGAATTTGCGTTATTTAGTGAGCATTTGGAACTGGTTGCCATGCCCCTTGGTGAATTTATCTATGAACCAGGTTTGCAA
>PCTP01000107.1:2045-3720 GCA_002770795.1 Gammaproteobacteria bacterium CG22_combo_CG10-13_8_21_14_all_40_8
CGCTGGCGTAGGAAATGAAGGTGTTGTTGGGGTGTCTTTATTTATGGGGGGAGAGACAACGGCCAGTTCGGCGGTGGTACAGACCGCTGGTTATGCCTACCGATTGGACAAAAAAATTCTCATGCGGGAGTTTAATCGCTCAGGGTTAATGCAACGCTCGTTATTGCGCTATACCCAAGCACTGATGACCCAGATGTCACAAACTGCGGTGTGTAATCGCCATCATTCATTGGAACAACAACTTTGCCGCTGGTTGTTATTAACCCTTGATCGATTAACCTCCAATGAGCTGGTGATGACGCAGGAATTAGTGGCCAGTATGCTTGGCGTTTACCGAGAAGGTATTTCCGTTGCTGCCAGTAAACTACAAAAGGAGGGTGTTATTCGTTATCGACGTGGCCACATTACCGTGCTTGAACGCTCGATTCTAGAGAGTAAAGCCTGCGAATGCTATGCCGTGGTTAAAACGGAGTTAGATCGTATGTTATCTGATGGATTAGTTTCTGATGCGAAATTTTGTCAGACCAGTAAACACTAATCAATCAACGGCAAAAATAAGATAAGATTTTGCTGTTTCAAAAACTTGAAGTGATAGCTTCAGATTTCAATTTTCAATTCATATATACGCACCCTCTTTTATTGTTGGATAAAAAGGCATTCTCAACAAATGTCGCGCTAAGTATGCCAGCATACGGTTTGTTCAGTGTTGAATAGGAGAGAATAGGGCCCACGATGATACTTAACCAGAACTGAGGTTACTTAAGCTAGTGACTTAAATCTCTATCATCACCCATCAACTATAAAAGGATAAAACTTATGAAAACGACAGACAAAATTCACAGTCGTGCCAAATGGATGATGACTCTCCTATTGAGCACACTGGTTGTAAGCTGCAATAACCATAGCCACAACGGGGATACCTCAACAGAAACAGCTCCCCAAGTGATTTCCACTAATATTGAGGATCAGGCTGTAGATGTCCCCATCAACACCAAGCTCAGTGCTACTTTTAATCAAGCGATGGACCCTACCAGTTTAAACGAACTAAGTTTCAAGGTAGCCGCTGGTGAAACCGCGGTAGATGGCCTTGTATCTTATGATAATGCCAGTAATATTGCACTTTTTACACCAGCTACTGATTTTAGCTCTGCTACTTTATATACCGCAACCATTAGCAGCTCGGTGAAAAATGCGTTGGGAACTCCTTTAGCCAGTGATTTTGTTTGGTCATTTACTACAGCGGCGGCTCTTGATATTAGCAGTCCCACGGTTAGCTCGACTTTCCCTGTCGATTTTGCCATTAATTTTGCACTTAACCGGAATATTAGTGCTGAAATGAGTGAAGCTTTAGATCCTGCAACGGCTACTACAAATAATTTTACGCTAACCAATGGCACAGAGCTGATTGCGGGTACAGTTCATTACACAGATACAACAATCACGTTCGATCCAGATAGCGATCTCGTTGCCACTACGCTTTATACAGCGACACTAACGACCGGTATAACGGATCTAGCAATCCCAGCCAATCCTTTAGCGGTTAATTTTGTATGGAGCTTTACGACAGGTACAGATGTTGCCGCAGGGCCAGACATGGTTAATTTAAGGACAGCTGGTAATATGGTGATCCTTTCTAAAACAGGGATAACCAATGTGCCAATTTCAAGTATTACTG
>PCTP01000223.1:0-2909 GCA_002770795.1 Gammaproteobacteria bacterium CG22_combo_CG10-13_8_21_14_all_40_8
AGTCGCTCTATTTAACGAAATTCATCGGGAAATCTGGCCAAACGGGCTTGGCCGCAGTAGATCAGTCTATTCTTGGACAGGCTCCTAGATCATAACTTAAAATTAGGTGTAAATATCCTTCAAATTGTAAATATTTATCTCTTTGAGAGATTCATAGGGTTATGATGAACCAAAATTATTCAAATTAATAGGATGTTTGTTGAAAGCCTGGGATGTTAAACCAATAGCCATTGCAATAGTCTAAAGGAGGCTCATTAGAGGGCGTTGCGTAAATTTCATTGTGTTGAATGCTTTGATTTAACTGGATAATAAGCGGGGATATATCTGCTGCTGTAGGGGAGATCCTTAAATAATTGGCTCCTTTTTTTTGTATGTTTTGCCAATAAGGGAGTAGGTTGTAACAGGCTGCCGATTGAGTTTGTATCCCATTAATTCTAAAAAGTGCCTCTCTTTCTTGAGAGTGTAACAAAATGCCTTCTTCATCTTGAATGCAACGTTGTCGGCAGTCATCTTTGGCGACATTATCTGCATGGGCTGAAAAACAACGCGCGGAGTAAGCCAAAGGTGCAAAACCATAACTAAATACTTCACAATCTAGAGGCCTATCTTGGCTATTAACCAGCTCATTAAAATGAGCTAACAAAGCACTTAGATCATCTCCACTTAGTTCAACAGGTAAGGTCCACCCTTTGAGATTTTGATGATAGAGTAGAGCTAAGGTCTTTCCATGGTAAATGTTTAAAGATGGCCCGGCATAAAATGGTGTACCCAATTGAGTCGCAATTTCAACGGCACTCCAATCATTTGCTTCAATGCTATAACCCTGTTGGCAAATTTTTTTCATCAATGCTACTTCTGAGCGTGCTTCAATTAAAGCTAAATTGGATAAAACGACTTCCTTACCTGCTTCTTTCAGTTTTAGGGCAATACCCAGCCAGTCATCTAATTTTAACTCACGCCTTTTACTACAAATAGATTCACCTAAATAAACTCTATCGATGGGTAAAGTGGTCACCCTGTTATAGAAATCAAAAAGCCGCTTTGCCGACCAATGATAACTGACAGGGGCTAAGGAAATTTTCATTGCCATGATCGATGATAGGCTCCTAATGTAGTTTGGCTTCCTTCAGAAAGACCTTGTAACTCTGTCATCCAAGATGGCTCTGTTTGGTACTTTTCGGGTGACAGAAGTAATTTATCAATGGCACAACGCCATATTCTGGTTACTGTTTGAGTGTAGGCGGGGCTGCGTTGTCTTCCTTCAATCTTTATAGCCTTGACGCCTGCCTGAAGAAGTTCTGGTAATAAATCGATCGTATTGAGTGACGTCGGCTCTTCCATTGCGTGGAAGGTGTTCCCTTTGACATCAAAACGCCCCTTACAAAGTGTTGGGTAACTGGTTTTTTCATTGGGCAGATAACGATCAATCATTTTTCCATTGAGGCGACTTTCTAAAACACCATCTGGATTTTCCTGCCAACTGACTTGTTTTGCGGGGGAGCAAACACCAGAAAGATTTGGTGACTCTCCGGTGATCCAAGATGAAAGATGGCAACGACCTTCAACCATAATGCAGAGTGATCCAAAACCGAATACCTCTATTTCAACACTGGTATTTTTAACCAAAGTTTTGACCTGTGCCAAGCTTAGAACACGTGGCAAAACCGCTCGTTTGATACCGAAATTTCTTTGGAAGTAATTAAGGCCCTCTGGAGAAGTGACAGAACCTTGTACTGAAAGATGACGCGAAATTTGGGGATGTTTTTGAGCAGCATAGTCTAATAATCCCGGATCTGCCATGATCAATGCATCCACGCCTAAATCTGCGGCTTTATCTACAGAATAGAGCCATTTTTTCCAGTCTTGAGGGTTTGGATAGGTGTTAATGGCGATAAACACTTGAGTATTTTGTTGATGCGCCAAACTTAATGCACTGGTTATCTGTTCATCATTAAAGTTTAGACCCGCAAAATGTCTAGCGTTGGTATCATTTCTAAACCCCAGATAAATGGCATCAGCACCTTGTTCAAGGGCTTTTTTAAAGGCAGGAAAACTACCTGCAGGACAGACGAGATCAAGTTTTGGCATCGTATTTTTGTATGAAAAAGACCTATGTACAGGTTAACAAATACCTGTTGAAGTAAAATTGATATGGATCATATTTTGGGAGATGTTTATTGATAATTGACTAACAATTGGTAATCATTGGTAGAAATATCTCGACCTTCAATTTCTATAATACCTTCATCTTTCAGCCTATGAAGTATTCTTGAGAATGTCTCAGGCTGAATCGCCAGTTGTGAGGCAATTAGGCGTTTACTCGCAGGGAGTTGTATCGCTTGATGATCACGATGATCAGGTAATAAGGCCATCAAATAGCGAATTACACGATAAGTGGCATTTTGCAAGGTTAATGTTTCGATTTCATTGAGTCGGCGATGCAACCTCATACTTAAATCCGCCATCATGTGAAAACAAGAACGGGGGGAGCTTTCTAATAGGTTTCTGAATAACTGCGCATTAATGGAAATAACTTCGCAGGGTTTTAAGGTTTGGGCATTGGCAGGGTATACCTGTTTATCCATAAACATAATCGCTTCAGCAAAGCTTCCTCCAGGCTGAATGATTTCTAACACTTTTTCTTGTCCTTCAACAGATACCCTGTAGAGTTTGATTTGACCAGAAAAGAGTAGATAAAACCTGTCGGCCTTATCGCCAATGGCAAAAAGATGATCATTAGGGGCATAGGTATGAAGGTGAATGCCTTTTTGTAACTCATTGAATTGACTGTCATCTAAGGCTGTAATCAATATGTGATGGCGAATAAAGTCTGTATAAATCGGCAACATAATTCATTGTTCAATAAAATAAGTAGGTTCTTATTATAAACAAAGATAAGTACAGGGTGC
>PCTP01000223.1:2926-3780 GCA_002770795.1 Gammaproteobacteria bacterium CG22_combo_CG10-13_8_21_14_all_40_8
TTTCCAAAAGCGAATAAAAAACATCCCTCAGGGTGTGTCTCATACTATGTCCATACTATGAGGGATGCTTGACTTCGCTTAACTTAAAGGTTTGTATTAAAAATCAGCAGTCAGCATTACCCATAACTTATCCGTGTCTTTACTGAAACTATCCGCAGAATAACTGGCATATTTAAAGGTCACAGCGTAGTTTTTAGCAAATTTTTTCACGGCCACAAAATCTAGTTCTGTTCCATAATTGGTATTCCCCTTATTAGCAGAAAAATCATGGTAGAATAGTTTAAAATTCATTCCTGCAGCGGGAATAATGGCTCCAACATATAAGTCTTCCAATCCATCCGCTGGTGTGCCTAAAAACTTATCAGCCCAACCATTAAAGGCATGATTTGTACCTAAGGGTGTTTGGAATGCAACACCTTGATCGGCCGTGTGCACTTCATAACCCAATTGCCCCGTGATTGAGTTGTTTCCTAAAGTTGTAGAGAAATGATAATAATCTGTATTAATCGAAGCGGTATTATCTGTTTCTTGGGTGGCAAATTCTGCTTCATATCCCCAGTTGAGTTCCCCCATCTTTTGTTTTCCAGTTAAGCGTAGACCATAAGTGTCAGTGATGTTTTCCAAAAGATAAGCATAACCAGAAATGGAACCTAATCCTGAACCATCATATTTTGCATTCAAAATATTATGGTGGCCTGCTGAAATATTTTTATCCAAAATAGTATTGACATTATATAGGTTAGCATAGACTAAGGTCAGATCTTTAATGGAGGTGTTTACTATAGTGAAACCATCATAGGTTTGTTCGTTCTGTCTCCATCCGACGCCACCTATAAATCTTTGGTTATCTAAAT
>PCTP01000084.1 GCA_002770795.1 Gammaproteobacteria bacterium CG22_combo_CG10-13_8_21_14_all_40_8
ATATCACAAAAGGGTTGTCATGCTCAAATTGGCATGAGCATTTACCAAGGAACTTTGAATCTAGTTGACGCATTTAAGTCCCAATGTGATTTTGAAAAATCCCCTTTAATACCGACGATTGTTCAAGATGCGAATACCGATAAAATATTGAT
Source organism: Gammaproteobacteria bacterium CG22_combo_CG10-13_8_21_14_all_40_8 (assembly GCA_002770795.1). GTDB lineage: Bacteria > Pseudomonadota > Gammaproteobacteria > Enterobacterales > 21-14-all-40-8. Next base: position 153 of record PCTP01000084.1, read on the forward strand.
GCTGGCTTATTCATCACAGGAATCTTTAACAGAAGCATTAACACAAAAAGCGGGGATCTATTATAGCAGAAGCCGTCAACAACTCTGGAAAAAAGGTGAAACCAGTAGGTATACACAAACACTAGTACAAGCTGATGTTGATTGTGATGGGGACAGTTTGATTTTTCGTGTGATTCAAAATGCCCGTGTGGAAAATCCCAAACAGCCCTTTGCTTGCCACTTTGATCGTTATAGTTGTTTTCCAACTCAAACAGCTGCATTTAGTTTGAATTGTTTATCTGGCTTATTGTCACATCGTTTGGCTGATCGACCACAAAATTCTTTCACCACCCAGTTATTTGGATCTCCTTTACTGCGAGCTGAAAAAATTAAAGAGGAAGCGCAGGAATTGATAGATGCAAAAACATTTGAAGAGGTACGATGGGAAGCAGCAGATTTACTCTATTTTGTGCTGGTTGATGCCAAAGCCAAAGGTGTAGATATTCAAGATATTGTCAATGAATTAGGGAGTCGATTTAATGATAACTAACATAGCGTCATGGACGCGTTTACCCTTAAATAATTCTGATCAGGTAATTGTCAAAGTCAAACAGGTGATTGATGAGATTAGCCATCAAGGGGATCTAAAAATCGATGAATATTCTCAACAGTTTGATGGATTTAAACCACAAATGATTCAACTGAAATCATTTGATGAATACGATCTAGACAAGTCATTAAAAAATGCGATTATAACTTCTGCAAAACGAATTCAATGTTTTGCAGAGTTTCAAGCGCCAAAAATATTGAAACAACAGTTTGAGGATGAGCTAGGTTGTTATGGTCAAACTACAACTGCAATCAACAGGATTGGCGCCTATATTCCGGGAGGAAAATGTCCCTTAATCTCAACGGCTTTAATGACATTAATTCCGGCTAAGGTCGCAGGTTGCCACACAAGAATTGCTTGTTCGCCCTCCATAAATCCTGCAATTTTAGCCGCTGTTTCTTTGGCTGGAGCAACGCAATTTTGGCACATGGGTGGTATTCCCGCCATTTGTGCCATGGTATTAGGTTATCAACAAATTCTACCTGTGGATTTGGTCGTAGGGCCGGGTAATCAATGGGTAAATGAAACTAAAAAACAATTACAAGATCGTGTCAAAATAGATGGTTTAGCGGGTCCTAGTGAGTTGTTAGCCATTTGTGATGCTCAACAACCCATAGAGTGGATCGCTTATGACGCATTGGCGCAATCCGAACATGATGCAGTGGCTTGTTCATTAGTGATTAGTGATGATGCAAACTGGTTGCAAAAATTAGATAATTTTTTGCAAAGCGCCACAGAGTTTCGTGCATTGGTAAACAACCAACAAATTCAATTATTATTGGGCGATTCACCAGAAGCATTAATTGAGTTCTCGCAATCCTTTGCTCCAGAGCATTTAATGTTATGCCATAAGCAAATACCAGCGTCGCAATTGACGCAATATGGTTCTTTATTTATTGGTGTGAATAGCGCGGTTGCTTTAGGGGATTATATTTCTGGCCCAAACCACACTTTGCCAACGCAGGGGTTTGCCAGGCAGACAGGAGGTCTCTCCGTCAATACCTTTTATAAAACAACAACCTTTCATAGCATTAATGATCAAGGCCGCCTACAACTATCACAGCAGGCTATGCATCTAGCTGAGGCTGAAGGGCTATCTTTTCATAAAAAAAGTATGCAAATTCGTTGTGAGTAAAGATTTATTTTTTTTGTTGCGCCTTTAATTGAAGAGCAGCTTGGCAATAACCACCTTCAGCTCCATCGACAAAGTGAATATGTTCGCCTTGTCGATGGAAAACCATACAGGTAATTAAAGCGCCCTTCGAAACATGTAGTCCATAATTTAACTGGCCAGCATGATGTTGCTTATCAAGATATTGTGTAAACTCTAGTCGTTGTTGTTCATTTCCAGCAATTATCATTCTCAGCATGTCATCAAATTTGCGGCAATCTGTATTTTCGATCAAATTCGTTTGATACTGTCCCCAGTCTACTTCTTTTTGTTTGACTTTAAATCCCATCAAAACTTGACCAATAATATTCTGAATCACTAGTTTTAATCTATACTTTAGCCTTTGCTTAAATCCTGTGCCTGTATTGCGGATGAATGTCTCAACAGATAATTTCTTTTGATTATAGGTAAGCTTAAGATTGGCTATATGGATAGGATGACAATCTTTTTCTGAACCATAAATTTCAGATATTTTTTGCAACAAATCACTGTAGATAATTTGTGCATCTAGCTCGTTGGTGTTTTTAGATTTCACCAAAAGTGAAATAGTTTCACCGTAACGGCTAGGCACTGTATTCCAACGACATTCTAAACCAGAGAAATCAGCTTGTGCTTCACCAGATTCAATGCGATATAGAGCACCCTGTAATTTATCTTTCAACAAAGACTCTACATAGGTGATGCCCCCACCCATCAACACTGCTTGAGTATAATAGGGAGAAACACTATATCTAGCCACCTTTATACAAAAGCCTTGCTGAATAACTAATTGCAAGGGAACAATGCCAACGCGTAAATTCAAATCAAATTCTTTTTTCGCTAGTTGTTTGGTGGCTAATAAAGCCGAGCGAATAGATGTTTCAAATTCTGGTGGTACACATAACGAAGCGCCATCTCCACCAAAAACATAAGGGATCTGCAAAGGTTTCACTATATTCAAAATAGCAATAATGACAGAGGCCCCCAGGGCATTCACCTGTTTATATTTACCTGTGGCAATTGCTTTAGTGGATGATTCAATATCGCTCACAACAATCAACCAATCTGAGGGAATTTCATTAAAGCAAGCAGGATTGGTCAATTGTGCAAAATCTTGGTAAAGGGGTAAATTTTGAAAAAATAAATTGGTATCTGACATTGATATATTCCCTTGATTGGTCTTGCCACTAGCCATATCTATGTGAGAATAGCACAAATATCTATTGGGAGTGCGAGTTTCAGCAAGTCTATATGCTGCCAGATTTTAGGTAGAACGGGGTAGATATTTATCAGGATAAATTTACCTTATTCTTCATGTATTTCGAAACCAAGTCGGTATACAATTAGGTGTAACCCATTTATTAATTGGAGATCATTTTGCAAAGACGAACCAAAATAGTGACCACTTTAGGCCCTGCGACGAATAATAAAGAAGCATTATTCAAACTTTTTAAAGCGGGTGCTAATGTTGTGCGCATGAACTTCTCTCATGGCTCAACTGAAGAGCATTTGCACCTAGCCCAATTAGTTCGCCAAGTGTCCAACGAACTGGGTTTACATATTGCTATTTTGGGTGATCTTCAAGGCCCTAAAATTCGTATTGCGCGTTTTCAAAACAAAACGGTCGATTTAAAAGTAGGTGCTCAATTTATATTAGATAGTGATCTCGACACCAATGCAGGTGATGAAACTCAAGTCGGAATTGACTATAAAGAGCTACCGAGAGATTGTAAAAACGGTGATATCCTGATGTTGGATGATGGCCGTATTCAACTAGAAGT
>PCTP01000198.1:0-3138 GCA_002770795.1 Gammaproteobacteria bacterium CG22_combo_CG10-13_8_21_14_all_40_8
AAAACATGTTAGTGTGGTTCTAATGACCACCGCTGAAACCAGTCAAGAAATGGTACTAAGTGCCATTGAACATCAGCCAGATGGCTATTTAGCCAAACCCTTTGCATTTAATTTATTAAAAAATCGTTTAGATAAGACATTAATTCGCAATGAAGCTTTGTATAATATTTTATCCGCTTTAGATGATGAAAATTATGCAGAAGCTATAAAAAACTGTGATTTACACATTAATGAATCAGGACGTTATTCAAAATGGTGCCTAAAAGCTAAAGCAGATTTACTCTATAAATTAGGAGAATATGATGTCGCTTTGCATATCTACAAAAAACAACTCAGTGAGCGTTGTGAAGACTGGGCATTATTGGGTCAAGGGAAAGCTTTTGCAGCACAAAAGAAATATGCTGATGCGCTGAAATCTTTTCAACAACTTCTTACAGCAAACCCTATGTTTATGGCAGTCTATGATTGGATTGCCAAAATGCATCTTGCATTGAATGATCCAGACACTGCACAGAAAACATTAGAAAAAGCTGTGGCTATTTCCCCACGTTCTTTTACGCGTTTGCACGATCTTGCTCATCTTTGCCAACAAAATAATGATCTGGCTCAAGCGACTAATATTTACAGAAAAACATTAGAGCTTGCGGAGAATTCTATTCACTTTAGTGCGGACAATAATTTTGAATTAGCCAACTGTCTAACCCAGTATGCAAAGGATCTTCAAGGAAGTGAAGCAGACAAATTAACACGAGAAGCTCTTAATACCCTAAACAGTTTAGCATCTAAATTTAAAAATGATATATTAGTCAAAATAAAAACTAAATTAATTGAATCTAAAGTGTATTACACAATGAAAGATCCCAGCAAAGCTCAAGCAGTCTTAGACAGTGCTCTCATGTTGAGCGAATCTATGGGAGAGGAAAACAATCCAGAAATATTGATAGAATTAGCCTCTACTTATACTCATAGTAACAACATTGTCAAAGCACAAGAGATACTGAAAGAGTTAGGTGAGAAACATGCTAATAATGAAGAAATCATCAATAAAATTGAACTGCTTTCTGAGCAACCCTTTAATGAGAAAACAAAACTTATTATCAGTGAGTTCACCAAAAATGGCATTGAGCTCTACGAGAAAGGTGATTACGATGAAGCCATCAAACAATTTGCCAGAGCCATGCGCCAATTTCCAAAACATGTCGGGTTACAACTTAATTTAGTACAAGCGCTATTAGGCGCTTTAAATCAAGATCCAAACCATGACAAAAACTACCAACAATGCAAAACATGCTTGAATCAAGTTAAAAATAGTGCCAGTTTGCAGCAACGTAAACAGAGATATCAAGATCTGTCAGACAAATTCGATATAGTGAGTAAGTTGAGAAAATAACAGAACCAGGAAATGAATATGGTAAAAAAAGAAGATGCTGATTTTTATATGCTGCTTGCATCAAGTATACATGATATGAAAAATTCATTGAGTTTACTGATGCATTCTTTTGAGGAAATGTATGCAGATGTCTCTCGTGAAAACACCAAGGAAGTTGAGCGTTTAGCGCTATTAAATTATGAAATATCAAGAGTTAACAATGATCTCATTCAGCTGCTTGGAATTTATCGTTTATCCCAAGAAAGATTACCGCTCAATGTGGATGAACACTTTGTTTATGAACTGCTGGAGGAACTTATCTTAAAAAATGAGATTTTATTCAATCTGCATGGTATCCATTGCAATATAAACTGTGATGAAGATTTGACCGGACATTTTGATTTAAATCTCATCACAGGAGTCATCAATAACGTTCTAGTCAATGCCGCAAGATATGCCAAAAAGGAAATACAATTAATCGCCACAAAAGACAAGAATTATTTATGTTTGAGCGTAGCAGACGATGGGAATGGTTTCCCTATAAACATGATTGCAGATCCTGGTGGCCATATGAAAAATATCAACTTTCATACTGGTAGCACCAGCTTAGGTCTGTATTTTGCTGATAAAATAGCAACAATGCATAAAGAAGGAGAAAAAGTCGGTTATATGTTGCTTGAAAATAATGGCCCTTTAAAAGGGGGAGTATTTTCTATATATCTCCCCTAACCTAGATTTTTACTCAAACCTATCTAGCGTATCCAAAATCTATTACTTTTGTTTATACGTTTGTAAAAAATCTCCTAAAGCCAAAATCGCCTGAGCAAGATCATCCACATGGGGTAAAAAAACCAGTCTAAAATGATCAGGTTGATGCCAATTAAAGGCTCTACCATGTACCAGTAACACTTGTTTCTTACTTAAAAAATCCAGTATGAATTTTTCATCATTTTGAATGTTAAATTTTTTAATATCTATTTTTGGAAATAAATACAAGGCCCCTTTGGGCTGAGTCGAACTCAATCCTGGAATATCATTAATCATTTGATGACATAGAGACATTTGTTGGTGTAACCGCCCTCCTGCGCTCGTGAGGTCATTAATACTTTGATATCCACCTAGTGCAGTTTGAATAGCATGTTGCATCGGAACATTGGCGCAAAGTCGCATGGAAGAAAGCATATCTAATCCATTGATGTAATCTTTTGCATATTGCTTTGCGCCTGTTAACAACATCCAGCCCACTCTAAAACCCGCTACACGATAATTTTTAGACAATCCACCAAAGGTGACACATAAAATATCATCACTCAATTTAGCGATAGGAATATGCTTGGCTCCATCATATAAAATTTTATCGTAAATCTCATCACTATAAATAATCAGATCATGTTCTCTTGCTAATTGAGTCAGTGATTCCAAAATCTCTTGTGGATACACTGCTCCCGTAGGATTGTTAGGGTTGATGAGAACTAGCGCTTTGGTATTTGAAGTAATTTTTCGGCGAATATCTTCTATATCAGGTAACCAATCAGAATCTTCATCACAAATATAATGAACGGGATTTCCACCAGAAAGTTTGACTGCTGCTGTCCACAAGGGGTAATCCGGAGAAGGGATTAATACCTCGTCGCCATTATTGAGCAATGCTTGCATGGCCATCACAATTAATTCACTGACGCCATTACCAATATAAATATCGTCCACTGAAGCGCTGAGAATGCCTAGAGTTTGGTAATACTGGTGAATGGCAACCTTGGCTGAATACA
>PCTP01000198.1:3238-3639 GCA_002770795.1 Gammaproteobacteria bacterium CG22_combo_CG10-13_8_21_14_all_40_8
AATATTAAGCTTGAGAATTTTCTGCCCTTCATCTTCTAATTTTTTGGCTTCATCAAGTACAGGGCCTCTGATATCATAACAAACGCCAGTCAATTTATGAGATCGCGCTATCGCTTTCATAGGGAAAAACCTGCTCGTTGATAATGTATAAAGGCTCGTTCTTTCCAAGCTTGGTTCAATAGTTTTTGCTGGCACACTTGTTGTAACTTACCCAGATCATAGTTATTAAACATTAGATCATTTAATGATGCAATATTGAGCAATTCATCGCCCCTTTCAACCAATCTGACCTTGGGTGTAACTGATATGGTTCCTGGCTCTAGAACTCTTAAATAGAGACCTGTCATCATCTCTAAGTGAATCCATTTTAATAGTTTTGGCAGTCCTAAACTTCGCCCAAT
>PCTP01000044.1 GCA_002770795.1 Gammaproteobacteria bacterium CG22_combo_CG10-13_8_21_14_all_40_8
ATGCAGTTGTACCTTTAGCACATCAAATGATTCAACAGTATCCCGAACTTTTACAAGCCTTTAATCAAAAGAAACAAGCCGATAAAGCCTTTGCAGAAGATGAAGAACAACAAATGAGATTTTTTTATGAACGCTCACCCTTCTATGATCAGCAATATTTAAAATATCCAGTGTTGTTTGAGCTAAAACCTTAGATTGTCTGGACTAGGCATTAGAAACGAGTCCATATCAAGTTTTTTCCATCTTGGGCGATAACTAACTCTGTTAGTCAGGGCTAGATCACGAAAAACTATTCATATTCAGGTTGATATGATCAAATAGCCATAACAATCACTGAAACCATACTTTCTCGGTGGTCTCTGTGTCCTCTGTGGTTCAATGGTTTTGAAAGAGGTTAGAGATCAATCAATGAACCACAGAGAGCACAGAGTTTTTTGGAAAAATAAGGCAAACTGGGGGAGTGATCAGCTTTATAGCATACTGATAGTTTAAACTTTTCTGGTCTGACCATTCGTGCGGTTGCCCTGCTCTGTTAGTATTCAACCTGTCGGACTTCACCGTCCGACAGGTTGAAATGACCCAATTTTTTTCATCCACTGGAATAACCATGAGATTTTTAGAAAATAACTCTCTTAAAATGAATATCCGCTTCATCGGGTTAATCGCCTTGTTGTTTTCTTTCAATGGCCTTGGCCAAGATGGAGAGGTTATCACCAAAAACAGCCAAGAAACCCTGCAAATTGCTAGTCGTTTATGGTCTTCTCTGGAAGTGAACAATCAATATGATATTGCGCTTATCCCCTGTAAAAAAGAGCGTTCTGATTGGTCTAAAACCTGTGGTTTTATTCAAACTGCCTTCAACGACTCTAATTTTTTGGTGTTGGACAATTTTATAGGCAACTCACCAGCGAATCCCAGAGTCAATATACAATTTTCTCAACCCAAGATGTCATTACAAGTTTTAAATTCTATATGGCACTTTACTTGGGAAAAGATGGGATATTTTTATATCACTGCAGAATATAATGCACGGGATGATCATTGGAAACAAGGCTATCAACTTAGTTTAAATACCAGAGAACTGGCTCAATTTAAAAACAAGGGATTGCTTTCCTGCTCTCCAAAAGAATGTTTAATGCAAGCTGGGGTTAATTTGGTCATTCAACATCTCTCTCAACAACAAAAATATGGATTTATACCAGTCGTTGTTCACCGCAAGGCTCCCAATCTTTGGTGGATAAAAAAACCCGTTCAAGGCATGGACTCGCCAAAAACAGTACAACTTTGCTATATAAAAAATGCCAATTGCTTACCCATAGGAACAGCGGAGCTTACCGCTCAAGCAGATGGTACTTGGACATTTTCTCCTACGAATTGGAATCCAGATAGTTTAACACCGGGTGATTGGGCGCTCTGGCCTTCAAAAACCAATTAATTAAGGGAGGGGATTTTAACCAGGGCAACCGCACAAATAGTCAGACCAGAAAAGTTTATACTATCAGTATGCTATAAAGCTGGTCACTCCCCCAGTTTGCCTTATTTTGCCAAAAAACTCTGTGCTCTCTGTGTCCTCTGTGGTTCAATGGTTTTGAAAGAGGTTAGAAACCACAGAGGACACAGAGGCCACCGAGAAAGTATGGTTTCAGTGATTGTTGTAATTATTGGATCATATCTACCTGAATATGAATAGTTTTTCGTGATCTAGCCCTGGGATTTTAACTTTAGGTTGAGCCAGAGACGCTATCCCTTTACAATTCACTCAATCTAGCTCTTATTCCTCAGGAAATTATCTTCTATGGCTTTTAGCATTGGAGAACAGGCTCTACTTCTTCAAGGTCCCGTTGGACAGATTGAGTCTAAACTGAATATTGTTGATGCTCCTAAGTGTTTGGTCATCTGTTGCCACCCTCATTCATTGCATGGTGGTAGTATGACCAATAAAGTGGTGCATACTCTACATCGCAGTTTTAAAGATCTCAGTTATCATACGTTGCGCTTTAACTTTCGAGGTGTGGGTAAGAGTGAAGGTGCTTTTGATGAGGGCTTGGGCGAGGCATTGGATGTTCATGCGCTCTTTCGCTGGGCAGAGCATCAATTTCCTAACTTACCGATTGCTCTCGCAGGCTTCTCATTTGGTGCTTATGTCACCTTGAGTGTTGCACATCTCTTTCCATTGAAATTTCTGGTGTCCATAGCCCCGCCCGTTGAACGATTTTATTTTCAAGATTTATCCATTCCCTCATGCCCTTGGTTGGTTATCCAACCCATGGAAGATGAAGTGATTAGCGCCAATGCGGTAGTTGATTGGTATCAAAGCTTATCCCCTACCCATTCAACACTCATTCAGTTTCCTCATTCAGGCCATTTTTTTCACAGTAAACTGCCCGAGTTAAAACAGTCCATTGAAACAGGACTACATGGCTTGGAAATTTAGTTTGTCTCCTAAATATCAATTTTTAGCCCATTGTGAGTTTGCTGGGTTTGCAAAAGATCCCGTACAATTAATGGCCATCGAAGCCTTAGATGAACTTTATCAGCAACTATTAGAGCAACAGCAGCAAAGTTGGTTCTCTCAGCTCACTTCAGCCTTTATCAAAAAAGAGAGTCCCAAAGGGATTTACTTATGGGGGGGAGTGGGACGTGGAAAAACACTGATGATGGATCTTTTTTTCCAATCATTAGAAAACAAATTACCCATCCAACGTTTGCATTTTCACCGTTTTATGTATTGGGTGCATCAACAATTAATCGCACATAAAGGACAGCAAAATCCTCTTACCTGGATTGCCAAAGAATTAGCCAGTCAAACAAAAGTACTTTGTTTCGATGAGTTCTTTGTCTCTGAAATTGGTGACGCCATGATATTAGGTCGCCTGTTTGAAACCTTGTTTGCCAAAGGCGTGGTCTTGGTTGCCACCTCAAATATCCCGCCCTCTAAGCTTTATTGGAAAGGGCTACACCGCTCGCGTTTTATACCCACCATTCAATTAATCGAACAAAACACCCAAATTATTGAAGTGGATAATGGTAAAGATTATCGTTTGCGTACCTTGATCCAAATGCATGTTTATCACCAGCCACTGGGCAGTGAAAGCCAATTGTCCATGCAACAATGTTTTGACAAACTCAGTGGAGGTGAAAAACTCCCCAGTCAACATATTTTGATTCAAGGTCGAGAAATTAAGGTCATTGCTCACTCTTCAAAAATACTTTGGTGTAGTTTTAATAGTCTCTGTGAAGGCGAACGGGCAACCATTGATTATATTGAAATATCGAAAATTTATCCCACCATACTTGTCAGTGAAATACCCACTCTACAAGATCTGGATGCATCCGCAGTCAGACGATTTATCGCCTTAGTGGACGAGCTCTATGAACACAATATCAAACTCATTATTAGTGCCGAGAAGCCAGCTGAAAATTTATATCAGGGTGAACAATTGGCGTTTGAATACCAAAGAACCCTTAGCCGCTTGACTGAAATGCAATCTTCAACCTATCTTAGTCAACAGCATATTGCTTGAAGGATCTTGATCCTTCTATCACTCACAGGGCTAGCTCACGAAAAACTATTCATATTCAGGTAGATA
>PCTP01000216.1:0-175 GCA_002770795.1 Gammaproteobacteria bacterium CG22_combo_CG10-13_8_21_14_all_40_8
AGTTCGGAAAGTCGCGCTTCATCATCTACAACATAACGCTTATCTTCTCTGGTGTCATTCACCAAAACATATTCTAGGTTTTCAGCGGCATGCCCTACAACACCTTCACCTATCCTCAATTTAATTGGGTTCTTCACTCCGTGTTTTCTATCATTTTTTGGACCATAAGCGGCCT
>PCTP01000216.1:182-9314 GCA_002770795.1 Gammaproteobacteria bacterium CG22_combo_CG10-13_8_21_14_all_40_8
GAGGCTTTCTCCATCAGGATCCACCAGATAGATCACACAATCCTCAAAATTCATCGATTCTATGGTGTGATTAACTAATTGATCTAAAACCTGCTCTATGGTGGTTGATTCAATGAGTGAGGAGGTAAATTCTAGTAATGCCAACAAAAAATCATTGTGTTTTTTAAGACTGATCACTCCATCATGGAATTGAGTGTTGGGATCAATATCGATGGGACTCGCTATGTATTCATTCATATTATCGGGATGACTCCGAATTCAGCGGTCATTTTAAAAAATGAAATGACACGCAGAAACAGACCAATTATTAATCAGTATAGACAAATTTTGTAATAGAACAGGAAATCTGAGGTGAAAAACTGAATTTTTCAAGAAAAATCTAAAATTCTGCTTAAAATTTTGGTGTTCTGGAGATTATTTGATGATGTTTAGGTCATGGATTCAAGTTTATCGAGAGCTTTCCAAACCCGATTGGGCACATCTAATCGTACCTGTTGAGTCGCCTCTTTGATGGCAAATTGCATGGCAACAATATCAGCACCGCCATGGCTTTTAATCACGACTTTATTTAATCCTGACAAACAAGCACCATTATAACGATCAGGGTTAATTTCATCTCTTAACTTTTTTAGGGAAGGTTTCAGCAGCCAATGCAACAACAGACCTCTAAATCCAGAGAGTAACTTTTCCTTAATTAAGAGGCCGAAATAATGAGTAATGCCTTCGGAAGCCTTTAATACGGCATTGCCGACAAACCCATCGCAAACAATCACATCGATATTTCCACGATAAATCTGGTCGCCTTCAACAAAACCACAATAATTAATCAGATCGGAGTTATCCAATAGTCTAGCAGCTTGTTTTACCTTATCATTGCCTTTAATATCCTCGACACCTATATTTAAAAGCCCAACTTTAGGTTTATCAATGCCATCAATAGCTTGAGACATTACAGAGCCCATCACGGCAAAATTAAATAGGGTTTCAGAATCACAGTCAACATTCGCCCCCAAATCCAACACTCGGGTAAATCCTTTTTCACCAGGCAAAACGGTTGAGATGGCAGGCCTGTCTATACCGGGATACATCTTTAACCAATATTTACTGAGTACCATTAAAGCCCCAGTATTGCCCGCGCTGACACAACCTTCGACTTCACCTGCGGCGACAAGAGACAAGGCAATGCTCATGGAAGAATTGAGTTTCTTTTTTAGGGCACTCGTAGGCCGTTCGTCCATAGTAATAAATTCATCAGTATGAACAATTCGATATTTTGTAGAAGGGATTTGAGGGAATTCGGTAGAAATATGTTGAATATCAGCCTGTTTACCCACTAGAACGAGGTGTAAATCAGCATCTTTCAATAAACTTTGAAATGACGCTCGAATCAATACATGGGGACCGAGATCGCTCCCCATGCAGTCAATTGCAAGTTTGACAGTTTGCAAAGCTTAGATAACTTTACGACCTTTGTAATATCCATCTTCAGTCACATGATGACGTCTATGGATTTCACCTGATACTGGATCTTCAGTGAGTGTAGGTGCTGTTAGGGCATCATGTGAACGACGCATATCGCGCTTTGAACGTGAAACCTTATTCTGTTGAACTGCCATGATTTTCTCCTGATAAGTCTAAAAATAAATCTATTGTTGGCTATCATCTGTTTTATGACCAGATAACAATGCCTTTAAATTCGTAAATGGCTGGATCATCGGTTGCTCTTGATCATTCCAGCGCTTCTCATCAACTTCTTCAGTTAATGGTATAAAACTTTGATGTTCTTGACACATTAATTTGGTCTCATGTACCGGTGCCAAGGGAAGAGATAATAACACCTCCTCTTCAACCACTTTCATAATTTCAATTGTATCATCTTCTACAATCAAAGGTTCATGATTTTTAACAACTTGCTGTGCTTGCTCATCAGTTAAAACCACCAGTAAATCAAAATGATGATTTAAACTGTGTTGCATAGGTTTTAAACACAACTGACAGGTCAACCAAACTGAACCATCAATATCACCATGAATGTGAACTCTATGTTGCTCATCCTTTGAAGCACTCAAGCCAACATTTAGAATTCCATCCGAATCACTTAACACATCACATAAATTAGACATTTTAGCGACCACGAGAGAACCTTCAATAAGGGCTCCAGACTGAGCAATACGCCTTGGATGTAGTGTTTTAGGTAAGGGTGAGACTTTCATAGGCGCGCAATAATACCGATTAATTGCTAACCAGTCAAAGAAAATGGCTGAATTTATTAAAATTCATGGTTAAAATAGCCTTCGTTTTCAAAAAATGGGTACTTTTTCATCTTATGCAATTAATTTTAGCCTCATCCTCGTCTTTTAGAAAGGCGCAATTAGAAAAACTTGGCCTTCCTTTCTCTCAAGTTTCACCTGATGTAGATGAAACCAAACTGGATCAAGAATCCTTGCCCGAAATGGTTTTACGCTTAGGCATAAAAAAAGCTCAAGCTGTTGCTAGACTTCATCCCGATGCGCTGATTATCGCATCGGATCAAGGCGCACAATGCGGCCAACATATTTTGTGCAAACCCGGCAATCACCAAAATGCTTGTAACCAATTGATGATGATGAGTGGACAAAGTGTGTTTTTTTATACCTCTTTGGTATTATTGAATGCTCAAACTGGACAGGCACAAACAGATACCATTAGAACCGAAGTAAAATTTAGAACATTGGATCAACAACAGATTGAAAACTACCTCAACAGAGATAAACCCTATCAATGTGCAGGCAGTTTTAAATCAGAAGCTTTGGGCGTGGCACTCTTTGAGAGCGTTGAAAGCACTGATCCCGATGCATTAATCGGATTACCCTTAATTCACTTAGTAAAATTTTTAGCAAACGAAGGCAAAGATCCTTTGTCAATCTAACCCCAAATAATGTTCAATCAGTTCTGGAGGATAACCTAAGGTATTTAACAGTCGATTAAATTCTTTATCGAGTGGAGCTCTAACCTGATGCGTTATTTCATTGAGTACAAACTTCAATTTCGCAGCATGTAACATCAATCGGTTAACTTGCCATTTTTGTTCTTGCTCTTGCAGATATAGAGAAGGCAAATATTTAGGATCTCCAACTATTGGAAATCCAGCATGTTGACAATGCACCCTGATTTGATGCGTTCTTCCCGTCACAGGCTCGGCTTGTAGTAGAGTACTGTGTCCATAGCGAGCAATGACCTTAAATTTTGTCAGAGACTCCTGACCGCTTTGAGAGACGATCATAATGCGCTCTCCCCCACGTCCAGATGATTTAAATAAGGGCGCACTCACCTTATACAAATCATCAGGCCAATCACCATGCACCAAGCACAGATATTTTTTTGACATCTTATGTTCACGAAGCTGTTCATGTAACTGTCGTAAGGCACTACGTTTTCTGGCCATCAGTAAAATACCAGAGGTTTCACGATCAATTCGATGTACTAGCTCCAAATAATGCCATTCAGGATGCAAAGCTCTTAACCCCTCAACCACACCAAAACTTAGGCCACTTCCACCATGTACGGCGTAACCTGTGGGTTTATTAATGACCAGCCATTCTTTCGCCAGTTCTAGAATGGTGGTATCTAATTTTTGCACATGATTTAAAGTGGCGTTCACCGCAGGTTTATCGGTTTCATCTAGTCGAAGAGGAGGAAGGCGGAGTAAATCGCCTGCAACTAAGCGATAATCTGCCTTAATACGACCTTTATTGACTCTCACCTCACCTTTTCGCAATAAACGATAGATATGAGTTTTAGGCACACCTTTGAGTAATCCAAGTAACAAATTATCAATGCGTTGCCCAGCCCTATCTTCAGTGACCGTTAAAATCTGAACTTTTTGAGTGTTTTCGAGTTTCATCTCGCGATTGTATCAGCTTGATGTTAAGCCTGCTATAACTTGTTAAGCAATAAGAAGTTTTACTTGATACACAACAACTTAGCTGGTATATTGCCCATTGGGCTAAAACACAGTGATAAATAAAGAACACAGCCTCATAAATAGCACTTAATATTCACCAGCCTTTCTACTGTTTTTTTGTATTAAAGTGCACAGTGAATCAATGAATTGCCCCCATGACAGCTCAAACCACAGATCAAGTGCTTAATGAAAGAACTGTGTCGAGATATCGAGGGGAAGTGAAACTAAAAAGCACGAAAGTGGTGCAAGCAGTACACAAGTAGTACAATTGGTGCAAGCAGTACAAATGCACAAGCAGTGCACAAGCAGTACACAAGCAGTACAATAGAGGCGCAATAGAGGCGCAATAGAGGCGCAATAGAGGCGCAATAGAGGCGCAATAAAATTTTTTAGTTAATGGAAGACCATTAACTTACACCCTTAATTTAATAAATTTAAGCGTGACTTGATAAAGACCCATAACAGATTCGGTACAAACCCCAAGATTACTTGGGGCCAAATAAGATGATTTTTTGACAACAGAAGCATAAATAAGCTCTGTACAAAGCGTGCAATAAGCAGCCAAATAATTGAGTCCGCGGCATTAAACCCCGTAGAAACCCTAACTCAACATCATACCCTGGTTTGCTTTAAGAACTATTTCTTAACCAACCAGCCCAGAATCTCCGGTTAATACCAGTCCGCTATATATAGTGAGACCTATTCAATAATGAAACGCATTTTAATCAATGCCACGCAAGAAGAAGAAGTGCGTGTCGCCCTTGTAGATGGGCAACAACTCTACGATTTAGATATAGAAAGCTCCGGCAGAGAACAAAAAAAAGGTAGTGTTTATCGCGGAAAGATTACCCGTGTAGAACCCAGCCTAGAAGCTGCTTTTGTTGACTATGGCGCAGACCGACATGGTTTTTTACCCATGAAAGAAATAGCCAGAGACTATTTTCCTCAAGGCTATAGTTTTAAAGGCCGTCCAAACATCAAAGATGTTCTCTCAGAAGGACAAGAAGTAATCGTCCAAATTGAAAAAGAAGAACGCGGCCAAAAAGGCGCGGCACTTACCACCTTTGTCAGCCTAGCAGGAAATTTTTTAGTTTTGATGCCCAATAATCCCAGAGCTGGAGGCATTTCAAGAAGAATTGAGGGCGATGAAAGAGTCCAATTAAAACAAGCAATGAGTCAGTTGCAAGTGCCAACGGGCATGGGCGTTATTGTCAGAACAGCTGGTGTCAGCCGTAACGAGCACGAACTTGCTTGGGATTTACAGGTGCTGTTACAACTTTGGGATGCTATTCTAAAATCTATAGAAAATCGCTCAGCTCCTTTCCTTATTTATCAAGAAGGCAATGTCATTATTCGCGCTATTCGTGATCATTTAAAACCCGATATCAGTGAAATTTTAATTGATACAGAAGCAGCCTTTAAAGAAGCTGTAGACCATATCAAATTAGTTCGTCCCGATTATATCCATAAAGTGAAGTTATATAATGACAAATCCGTTCCTTTATTTAATCGTTACCAGATAGAAGGACAGATTGAATCAGCCTTCCAAAGGGAAGTACGTCTTCCTTCCGGTGGTTCAATCGTTATTGATCCCACTGAAGCAATGATCTCTATCGATATCAACTCGGCTAGAGCGACCAAGGGTTCAGATATTGAAGAAACTGCTTACAACACCAACTTGGAAGCTGCGGATGAAATTGGCCGTCAATTAAGACTTCGTGATGTGGGAGGATTGATTGTCATCGACTTTATTGACATGTTGGTCCCTAAGCATCAAAGAGATGTCGAAAATCGCTTAAATAATGCCTTGTCTCAAGATAGAGCCAGAATTCAAACCAGTCGTATTTCAAGGTTTGGATTATTGGAAATGTCTCGCCAACGCTTAAAACCCTCTTTAGGTGAGTCTAGCCAAATTGTTTGTCCACGCTGTTCAGGCCAAGGTAGTATTAGAACCGTTGACTCATTAGCACTTTCTGTTCTCAGACTGATCGAGGAAGAAGCCACCAAACCAGCAACTTTACAGATCCGCGCCACATTATCTGTAGATGTTGCAACTTTCTTATTAAATGAAAAACGTGTCATTATTTCTCAATTAGAAAGCCGTCATAACACTCAAATTTTGATTTTACCCAATCCACACATGGATACACCTCATTTTGAAGTGGAAAGATTGAAAATGGATGATGTTTCTGACAAATACAGTTATGAAACAATCGCCTCTCCAAAAGAGCTCTATTATGAGTCTTCAGGCGCTCTAGCAAACTCCATGGAAAAAGCAGCCATCTCTTCTACTGAACTGGAACAGAACAGCCGAGCTTTACCCTTAAAAAGTCAGCCCCAAGCAAGCAAAACTCAACAAGTTGCAGTTAAAGAAGAAAGAGTGGGTATTTTAGCTGGGCTTTGGCGTTCTTTATTTGGTAAAAAGTCACCAAAGACTGAAGAAGTTTCAACAGTAAAAAATACCTGCAATAGAGATTCAAAAACAAAGAGAAATCCAAAAAACAAAAACAATCCTAGAAACAAACAACGCAATGACCGTGCAGAAAAACCCTCAGCACCCCAGTCAAATGTAGAGAAAACACCTTCTTTTGCTGAAAACAAGCCTAACAGAAACCGCAAAAATGAAACCAATAGTCCTCGTGGCAAACAGGTTTCTCAAGCGGGATCTGCAGAAAAAACAACCACGGCAGAGAAAAGCACTACGCCAAGGCCTCCAAGGAAGAGCCGTGAAGATAGACGCACTAAACCCGCCCCTCAAGTCACCGAAAATTCCGTGGTCACAGAGGTGGTTGTAGATTCAGCAAAACCTGAAAAGCCTATGCAACAGGTTGAAACCAAAGTTGCTGCCAAAGTCGAAACAAAGGTTGAACGACCTTCTTCAACAATTGTTGCTTCAGAAAATACAGCTCTATCGAACAAAACCCCACCATTGGTAGAGAAAGCGCCTCCTAAAAAAGAGATTGCCAATGAGGAATCGGCAATGCCAACAAATAAAGATGCCGCACCAAAAATCAAGTCTACACAAGTGCCTCAACAAGAAACGAATTTGGAAACGAGCCACAAAGATCCTCTAAAAGACGCTGCTGAAGCCGTTACTCCCAAAATTGCTCAACCTGAAGCAGTTCGCCCAGCGTCCCTAAATTCTGATAAAAAAATCGAATCGGCAGAAATGACTGCGAATGATTCATCAGAGGCAACTGCACGCAGACCTAGAAGAGTACCTTCTCACTTGGGCGGTAATCGTCATCGTAAACCTGCTTCAAATGAAACATCACAGAGCCGAAGTGCTTTGATAGCGCCTTCTCAAACAGAAATGCCTATCATGCGCCCTCCTCAATCTATCAAAAATGCGGTAAGAAGCGCCATTGTGGAATCTCAGATTCATCAGCTGCAGCAATCGGAAAAAAGTGCGTCTGTAAAATTAGAAAATAAAGCATCGGAATCAAAAGCTATTGAAAAACCAGTGGCAGATAAAGATCCTACTGAAGCAGTTTCCATGAAGATGGAGACATCTCAAAAAGTTGCTCCAGTGACAAAAACAGTGGAGACTAAAACTCAGGTAGAGCCAGTAAACTCCGCCGAAAAGGCACCCATTGAGAACACGAAGGTTTACGTTGCAGCGACCAAACCCATTGCAACAAAAAGCGTTAGTGCGCCAATAAAACCGATGACCAAAGCTGTTGTAAAATCAGCTCCTGTGGCTTCGCCTAAAGCAGAGGCTAACCCCACTGCTGAAACGCTAAGGACTAATGTTCCTTCGGAGAATATTGCTTCGGAGAAAGTAACTCCAGAAAAAGTAGCTTTTGCAAAAGCACCTACAGTTAAAGCCACTGCCGCCAGTTCAGCAGTCGCAGCAAAACCAAGTTTTGTTCCTAAAACCATTGTGACTCAATATGAAAAATCTGAAGTTACCGCAAAAACTACAGAAACAGTGACCAAGCCTGTAGAAATAAAAAGCGCAGAATCTAGTTTTAGTCCTCCATCTAAACCTGGAGCCTAAGTTCTAAATGGCAATAAAAAAGCCCTTAGTTGGGCTTTTTTATTGCCGCTAAAACATCTATACAATTAAGTAGAGAAAATTGCAAACACAAAAACAATTAACCATCCTCATCAAATTAGCTTTTCCAGCAGTTCTCTCTCAGCTGGCTCAAATGGGTATGGGATTTATTGATGTTTTCATGGCTAGTCACCATCATAAACAAACCCTTGCCTCTATCAGTATCGGCAGCAATATTTTTTTCCCCTTAATCATTTTCTTTATGGGCTTGTTTTTAAGCATCTCACCTTTAGCTGCCGAGGCTAATGCAAAAAAACAAAATTTAATCCTGGCTCAACTTCTTAAAACCTGCCTTTGGATAGCCGTTGTTTTATCCGTACCAGTGATTATGACATTACATTATTTTGATCCCATTATTGATTTACTCAAACTTGATCCCGCTATTCATCAAGGAACCAATGACTATTTAAAAGCCCTATCTTGGGGAGTGCTGCCCCTGTTTCTTTTTTTGGTTTTAAGATTTTTTAACGAAGGGTTGTTTCAAACTCGTCCAATTATGTTAATTACCTTATCAGCACTACCAATCAATATTATTCTGAATTATGTTTTCTTGTATCATTATCATTTGGGTGCTGCCGGTCTTGGCTATGCAACATCTATTGCATATAGCTATCTTTTTGTAGCCATTGCCTTGTATACCCTCAAAACCACAACGCATTCTCATATCCAACATGAGTTAAAACGGGCAAGTTATCAACGAATACTGATTAAAAAAATTATACGACTTGGCACACCAATAGGCATCGGCCTTACGCTTGAGATTAGCCTGTTTGCCGGCATCGGCTTATTAATGGCTCAGTTTGGCACAGAAGTCGTTGCTGGCCATCAAGTTGCGATGAACTATGCATCTATGGCATTTATGATTCCCTTGGGTATTTCTATTGCAACCACTTCACGAGTTGGCTTCTACTTCGGCTTAGGAGACTTTAAAACTGCGGCTAGAATTGGTTGGTTGGGCACAGCGCTTTCCACCAGCCTTATGGCAATTTCTGCATTGATGATGCTGGCTATTCCTGAAAAAATTGTGGGGCTTTATACCCAAGATTCTGCAACCATGGAAATAGCCATACAATTACTTTCTCTGGCAGCACTATTTCAACTTTTTGATGGCATACAAGTCACGCTCACCGGC
>PCTP01000216.1:9344-16723 GCA_002770795.1 Gammaproteobacteria bacterium CG22_combo_CG10-13_8_21_14_all_40_8
CCTATGCTCATTGGTATCGTGGCTTACTGGGTATTTGGTTTTCCTCTTGCGTTATATTTTTCACAAAAATTTATGGCCAAGGGATTATGGATGGGCATTCTTGCCGCCTTAGGTGTTGCAGCAGTTTTACTCTCCTTTAGATTTTATCGAATTACTCAACGAAATTTGCAATTTTAGACAGTAGTAGCCATCATGAGTATATAAGCCAATCAAAGGAGGTTTTACATTGAATCCTATCCAGAATATTCTTGTGGTCCTGGAAGCCAATAGCACCAGCCAACCGGCTTTAGAGCGTGCTAAACATTTTGCTGAAAAACACCCCTGTCAAATAACTGTTAGACTAGGAGCCAATAGCCGTAGTGCAGAAATTAATCCTAATTCAACACTAAACTTTAAACAGCAACTTGAAAATAATTGTCTAGATTACATCCATCAATTTACACAACCTCTGATTGATGAAGGTTTTAATATCAATATCTCCCTTGGCTGGGAGGATAATTCTTTCGAAGGAATTATCCATCATGCCCAAGAAACTCAAGCACAAATCATCATAAAATCCAGCAAACATCACAATAAACTCAAAAGTTTTCTCATTACACCAACAGATTGGCATCTTCTACGAAAATCCCCGCTCCCTATTTTGTTGGTTCATGCAGCTAATCCATTAAAACCCACCAAAATTCTCGCAGCAGTCAGTAGTATGACAACAGACGAAGAGCATCAAATATTAGATCTCAAAGTCATAGATTATGCCAAATCACTCAGTGAAATGTTTCATGCCAACTTACAAGTGATAAATGCCTACACAATGGTGCCATTGGGACTTTCTTTAGATGGTTCTGGTTTTTATCAGGATGAATATTGTCAGGATCTACAACAACAACTACACAGAAAAACCCTGAATTTAACTCGACAATTCTCTATTCCAGATTCGGTTGTAGAGACACGCCAAGGTGAAGTTCACCAAGTAATTGTAGAATTTGCCGAAGAGCAGAAAATTGATTTAGTTGTATTAGGGACAATAGCCCGACAAGGTTTAAGTGGCATGCTGTTAGGTAATACTGTCGAACAAATACTTGATGATTTAGAATGTGCTGTTTTAACATTAAAACAAGATGGATTTGAATCCAATTTAGTTTAAGCCTTTTCATGACCCCAAAAAAAATGCCCCGCTAGTTAGCGGGGCGGGCTGGCGCTTTGCCAGTTTTTCTTGGTACTCAAAATGTCGTTAGTTGTTTAGTGAACCCATCCTAGATTTAAATGTTCCCTCGCCTTACGCCACCCACTGAGCCACTGTTCTCGGAATGTTACCACCTGATATGGACACTCATCTGATGTCCTCTTATTGATACCTGCTTGATAACCTTGTTTTTCTGCTCGCTCAAAACGGTTGCGCTTTTGTCTTTTCATAAACATTCCTCTTTTTTTGCGGGTTATTCTTTGCTTATTGACCAAACTAGACCAACATCCTTTAATTATCAGCCTACATACTATGTATAGCCTGTATCCGTTCCATGGTCAAAGATCAATAAGTGATAAAAAATAATTTTCTATAACAAATGCCTTTTTTTTCTTTATTATCAGTTCCCTTGACATGTATGTTGACTCAATAAATTTCACATAGTTCCTTAAATTTTTATGAATTAAGAAATCATCTATTTACGTTAACGTTAACGTTAAGTTAGAATAAGGGAGACTTTTGAGGTGATATGAATAAAAATTACACAATTAGAGATCTTGTCAATCAGTTTGGTGTAACCGCTAGAACCATACGCCACTACGAGGACAAACAACTGCTTAATCCTGAGCGGATAGGAACTAAACGCCTTTATACTCAAGGTGACTGGGTTCGCCTACAATTGATCTTACGCGGGAAAAGAGTCGGTTTCTCATTAGATGAGATTAAAGAGATCTTAAGTCTTTACCCCAACCCTTCAGGCAAGCAGAAACAAGAAGTTTTTCTTCTAAAAAAACTTCAACAAAGAAAAACTCAACTTCTTGAGCAAAAAAAATGTATCGATGAAATGATTGATCAGCTGGATGCCATCGAACAAGGTTTAGAATTAACCAAAAAAAATTAATTATTTTCACTAATCCTTTATGTAGAGAACACAAATAATGTACCCCACTCTGAATTTTGATCTTGGTGAAACGGCAGATATGATCCGAGAATCTGTTGCAGCCTTTGCACAAAAAGAAATCTCGCCAATTGCCGAAAAAATTGACCGTGACAATAACTTTCCAGCCCACCTTTGGCCATTACTGGGCAACATGGGGCTACTGGGAATAACCGTGGAAGAAACTTATGGAGGCTCAGGCTTAGGTTATTTAGAACACGTCATTGCCATGGAAGAAATCAGCCGCGCTTCTGCTGCTGTAGGGTTAAGCTATGGCGCTTGTTCTAATCTTTGTTTAAACCAATTACGTAAAAATGGCAACGAGCACCAAAAGCTGCAATACCTCCCCAAACTTTGTACAGGAGAACATATTGGCGCCCTCGCCATGAGTGAACCAGGTGCCGGCTCTGATGTGGTTGGCATGTCATTAAAGGCTGAAAAGAAAGGTGATCGTTATCTGCTCAATGGGAATAAAATGTGGATCACCAATGGCCCAGATGCCGATGTATTCGTGGTCTATGCCAAAACAGCCCCTGAACTTGGTGCTCATGGTATTAGTGCCTTCATCGTTGAGAAAGGATTTAAAGGATTTTCCACCGCACAGAAACTTGATAAACTAGGCATGCGTGGTTCCAATACCTGTGAACTTGTTTTTGAAGACTGCGAAATTCCAGAAGAAAATATGCTAGGAGGACTCAACCAAGGGGTGAAAGTTCTCATGAGTGGTTTAGATTATGAACGTACCGTTTTATCCGGTGGTCCTTTAGGCATTATGCGCGCCTGTATGGATATTGTTCTACCCTATATCCACGAAAGACAACAATTTGGAAAGCCTATTGGTGAGTTTCAACTCATGCAAGGCAAATTAGCGGATATGTATACCGATATGAACGCAAGTCGTGCCTATGTTTATGCTGTAGCAAAGGCCTGTGATCGCGGTGAAACCACTCGGAAGGATGCCGCTGGTGCTATCCTCTATTCCGCCGAAAAAGCCACTCAAATGGCACTACAAGCTATTCAATGCCTAGGTGGTAATGGCTATATCAATGAATTTCCTGCAGGTCGTTTATTAAGAGACGCTAAGCTTTACGAAATCGGTGCCGGTACTTCTGAGATCAGACGTATGCTTATCGGCAGAGAGTTATTTAAAGAAACTAAATAAATATTTTCGATAAAACACATTTATATTAAATTATTTTGGAGTGCAATTATGAATTCAGATCCTATCGTTATCGTTAGTGCCACTAGAACACCTCTAGGCGGTATGTCAGGCAGCCTTGCTACTCTAACTGGCCCAGAGCTAGGAGCGATTGCCATTAAAGGCGCTGTTGAACAATGTCACATCGATCCCAGCCTTATCAATGAAGTTTTCATGGGTTGTGTACTTCCAGCAGGAACAGGTCAAGCCCCAGCCAGACAAGCCGCTTTAGGCGCTGGTTTACCCCACTCAGCAGGTTCAACCACTATTAACAAAGTTTGTGGTTCAGGCATGAAATCCATCATGTTAGCGCATGATCTGATCCTAGCAGGCTCAGGAGAAGTGATGGTTGCAGGCGGCATGGAAAGTATGACCAATGCCCCTTACCTACTGGCCAAGGCACGAGGTGGGTTCAGATTAGGTCATGGGGAAATCAAAGACTCTATGTTTCTCGATGGCTTAGAAGATGCCTATGACAAAGGAAAATTGATGGGTGTTTTTGCTCAAGAAACCGCAGATAGCCGAGGATATACGCGTGAACAACAAGATGAGTTCACTATTCGTTCTTTAACTCGTGCTCAAAATGCCACTAAAGAAGGTTGGGTTAAAGCTGAAATTACCCCCGTCACTTATAGCAGCCGAGCTGGAGAAGTCACCGTTTCGGAAGACGAATTACCCCAGAATGCTAAACTGGATAAAATCCCTAGCCTACGCCCTGCTTTCAGTAAAACTGGAACGATCACGGCAGCAAATGCCAGTTCCATATCAGATGGCGCAGCCGCTTTAATTTTGATGAAAGCCTCTAAAGCCAAAGAACTAGGACTTCATCCTTTAGCAAAAATTGTTGCCCATGCCACTCATGCCAGAAAACCCGCAGAATTTACTCAAGCCCCAGTTGGCGCGATTAAAGCATTGTTTGAGAAAACTGGTTGGAGCCAGCAACATGTTGATCTATTTGAAATTAATGAAGCCTTTGCCATGGTGACCATGATAGCCATAGATGAACTCGCTCTTGATACCAACAAAGTTAATATTTATGGTGGAGCGGTAGCCGTAGGTCATCCTTTAGGTGCAAGTGGTGCTAGAATTGTGGTGACACTTTTGAATGCACTAAAACAAACTCAAGGTAAAAAAGGCGTTGCCTCACTTTGTATTGGTGGTGGTGAAGCCACCGCTATTGCCCTAGAATTGTGTTAACTCAAGTTTAACTGGAGCGAACCATGCTATTGACTGAAGAGCAAACCATGATACGCGAAGCGGCAAGACAATATGTTGCTTCAGAAATCACACCCTACGCTGCAAAATGGGATGAACAAAAAACCTTTCCCCAAAAGGCGCTCAAAGGTCTTGCAGAATTGGGGTTTTATGGCATGTTAGTGCCTGAAGCCTATGGTGGATGTGATATAGGTCATGTGGCGGCTGCCAGTGTCATAGAAGAAATCGCTTTTGGTGATGCTGCTTGTAGTACAGTCATCAGCGTCACCAACTCAGTTGCCTGTATGCCTATTTTAAAATTTGGCGATGAATTTCAGAAACAAACTTTTCTGAAACCTCTAGCCAGCGGCCAAGCCTTAGGTGCCTTTTGTTTGACGGAACCCCAAGCGGGTTCAGATGCTTCAGACCTAAAAACCAAAGCGGTATTTCATGCAGATGCAGCGGGTGATTATTATGTATTAAATGGCGTTAAGCAATTTATCACTTCGGCAAAAAATGCTGATATAGCGATTGTTTTTGCCGTTACCGATCCTAATGCGGGAAAAAAAGGGCTTTCTGCCTTTATTGTTCCCGTAGACACCAAAGGCTATGAAGTCACCGCTATTGAAAATAAAATGGGACAGAACGCTTCCGACACAGGCCAAATTACTTTCGAAGATTGCAAAATACCCGCAATCTATCGTTTAGGCCAAGAAGGTGAAGGCTATAAAATAGCCCTAAGTAACCTTGAGGGTGGAAGAATTGGTATTGCAGCACAATCTGTGGGTATCGCTAGAGCCGCTTTTGAAGCCTCGAAAAACTATGCCAAAGAGCGCAAAACCTTTGGTAAATCTTTAGTCGATCATCAAGTTATTTCCTTCAAATTAGCGGATATGGCCACTAAAATTGATGCGGCTCGATTACTTTATCAAAGAGCCGCTGAATTAAGAGATCATCAACTCCCCTGTTTAAAAGAAGCTTCTATGGCAAAATTATTTGCCTCTGAAATGGCGGAATGGGTTTGTTCTCAAGCGATTCAAATACACGGTGGATACGGCTATTTACGCGACTTCCCGGTTGAAAAATATTATCGTGATGTGAGAGTTTGCCAAATCTATGAAGGCGCCAGCGAAATCCAACGATTAGTCATTGGACGAGCAGTTTTAAATGACTAAAACCATTGTGTGGTTTGCAAGTTAACCGAGCACTTAACCGATTGATACCTATTGTTGGGCAGGAAGTTTAATGTCAATTTTACAAAGTCGAATCAATACCAGAAGCCAGGAATTTGCAGCAAATGCACAATCCATGAATAAATTGGTTTGTGATTTAACTCAAAAAGTGGAAGCCATTGCCCTAGGCGGTGGCCAAGGTGCCAGAGATAAACACCTAAGCCGTGGCAAATTATTACCCAGAGATCGCTTAAGAAACCTGCTGGATTTAGGCTCTCCATTTTTGGAACTATCGCAATTTGCCGCTTGGGATCTCTACCATAACCAAGTACCAGCCGCTGGTATTATTACCGGAATTGGTCGAGTCAATGGCATAGAATGTATGGTTGTTGTCAATGATGCCACCGTAAAAGGTGGCACTTATTTTCCTGAAACCGTCAAAAAGCATCTACGCGCACAAGAAATTGCCGAACAAAACCATTTACCTTGCATCTATTTAGTTGACTCAGGTGGCGCTAACCTGCCGCAACAAGATGAAGTTTTCCCAGATAAGGATGATTTTGGACGCATATTTTACAATCAAGCGAATATGTCAGCCAAAGGCATTCCACAAATCGCTGTGGTCATGGGATCTTGTACCGCGGGCGGTGCTTATGTACCCGCCATGGCGGATGAAAGTATTATTGTCAAACAGCAAGGCACAATCTTTCTTGCTGGCCCTCCCCTCGTTAAAGCAGCCACGGGTGAAGTGGTGAATGCCGAAGACTTGGGCGGTGCAGATGTACATTGTAAAATCTCTGGCGTGACGGATCATTACGCAAAAAATGATCACCATGCTTTAGAAATTGCGCGTTCAATTGTGGGAAAACTCAACAAACAAAAACACCCTGATCTTTGCCTTCAACAACCCAAAGAACCTCGCTTCGATGCCAAAGAACTTTACGGCATAGTTGGAACTGATCTCAGAAAACCCTATGACATTAAAGAAGTCATTGCCAGAATTGTGGATGACTCGGATTTTGATGAATTTAAAGCCTTATTTGGTACCACCTTGGTCTGTGGTTTTGCCCATATCTGGGGATATCCCGTAGGTATCATTGCCAACAATGGGATATTATTTTCCGACTCAGCGTTAAAAGGCGCCCATTTTGTTGAGCTTTGCTGCCAACGAAAAATTCCTTTAGTATTTTTACAAAACATCACCGGATTTATGGTGGGACAGAAATACGAATCAGAAGGCATAGCCAAACACGGCGCTAAATTAGTCACAGCCGTTGCCTGTGCCAAAGTGCCTAAATTTACCCTGATTGTGGGTGGCAGTTTTGGTGCAGGCAACTATGGTATGTGTGGTAGAGCCTATAATCCAAGATTTTTGTGGATGTGGCCAAACGCCAGAATTTCTGTGATGGGTGGTGAACAAGCTGCGGGCGTATTAGCTCAAGTAACCCGTGATAATCTGGAAAAGAAAGGACAGAGTTGGACAGCTGAGGAAGAGGAAGCCTTTAAAAAGCCCCTAAGAGAGCAATACGAAAAACAAGGCCACCCTTATTATGCCAGTGCGCGCTTGTGGGATGACGGTATTATCGATCCAGCACAAACGCGTACGGTATTAGCATTGGGTATTTCAGCAAGTCTCAATGCCCCCATCAGTCAAACGCAATTTGGCCTATTTAGAATGTAGCTATTTAAAATATAGCT
>PCTP01000034.1 GCA_002770795.1 Gammaproteobacteria bacterium CG22_combo_CG10-13_8_21_14_all_40_8
TTGGCCGCAGTAGATCAGTCTATTCTCGGACAGGCTCCTAGGAGCCTGTCCGAGGCTAAAAACTAAATGAAAACGGTCTGTTGAAAATTCATTAAAAAAATATATACCATGTACTTGTAAATAAGGTTGATTGATATTGAATGCTACCTGTTGCCTTCACCCATACCTTTTGTAAGGAAAAATCGAGCTTCTGTTGAGAGGAAACATCGAGATCCACTCCTACAACAAGAGATTGAGTTTTTCCGTTGCTTCGATAAGCAATCCAATCACCACAAAAACTATCATTAAAACTACTATCAGCCTGAGCCGCATCATAGCCTTGGATACTCTGGCTAAAATTTTCGACAGCCGTTCCATCGCAACGAAATTTTTGAGCGGATGACCAAACTTTTCCCTTTGCATAACTGATACTAGAATAGACTTTTATCCATTGAGAAAATTGATAATCAGCATGCAAAAAATAACGATTCTGTACTGAATCAAAAACCTTCGTTTGCGCGAAAATATTTTGATGTTGTAAACCTAGGGTAAGCATGGATTTATCACTGATTTTTTTGGAAACAAAGAACTCGCCCATCAATTCTGAGTTATCCCTATCATCATCAAGATAGTCTTGATACTGATAATTTAGGGATAAACTATAAAATGGCTGAGAATACCCCAATTGAGGTTGCCATTTGAAAGAAAGCTCAGAACCTACTGATGTATGACTCAATTGGCGGATTTGTTCAAATTGTTCATTTTCTACATAAACTCTAAAATTTATTACTTGATTTAAAGTAGTCAGAAAATCATAGCCTAACGATGCATTGAGTTCTGCAGAAACATCGTTCTTTTTATTCCAATGAAATTGTGTCCGCCCTTGATTATCATTGTAATTTAAAGCAGCTCCAACATCTGAACTCCAAGCACTTTGAGTTGATTGAGCATTTAAGTCCCTGGGAGAAAACATACCCAGAACTATCATCATCAACAATAAAAAATATTGTTGAGATATAAAATTATCCAAAATTTTCAAACATTTCATAATTGGTCTATGGTTATTTAATCACTATTGTTTAATATTCTAAGCCTAGCATATTACTTAGGTTTTGCTTTATTATCTACCCAAACTACTTCATAGTAAGGGCACACATCTTTACAGGCCAAAATAATGCAGGATTTAACTCAACAATCTAGAAGAGTCTTCTTAAAAAACTCCCTCAGTACCGCAGCTTGGGTAGCAACGACCACTTCCGGCTTATTGATTCCAGGTACGAATGTTGTAGCCAAGTTACCAAGTCAGCTCCCCTTAGCTAAATCTATCTATGAATTAAAAGGTGAGGTTTTAGTCGATGGCATCATTGCCACAAATGCGACCCTAATTACTCCAAACTCATTGGTTATAACGAGAAGTAATAGTTATGTTATTTTTAAAATCGGTGAAGATGCACATATTTTAAGGGAAAATAGTCAAATACAATTGCAGGGGGATGGCATTATTGTTTCAACCTTACGTTTGATTTCAGGCAAGATATTATCCGTTTTTGGTAAAAGAGAATCATCAAAACCTTATCAACTTCATACCACTACTGCCACGATTGGTATTCGAGGGACTGGAGTCTATGCAGAATCTTATACTGATAGTAGCTACCTCTGCACCTGCTATGGTGTGGTAAATATTCAAGCCAATAGAGATACCACCAGCCAAGAGATAATCTCAGCAACTCATCACGATTCCCCACGATTTATTTTGGCAAGCGGCCAATCAGGAAAATTGATTGAGCCAGCCCCGATGAAAAATCATAGCGATGAAGAATTGATGCTGATCGAAACAATTGTGGGTAGAACAGCACCTTTATCTTTTATTAAAGGTTACAAAAAACCTCGTCGTCGTTATTAATATCTTTTACAACATTAATATCTTTTACAACACCATGAAGGGATTAAAAAACATTAAGTTTCAGAAAATTCACCTGAATATTTTTATTCTGGCTATTTTTCTTTTCCAAACTCTGCCAAATATATCCCTTCATCTATTAGACGCTCTTGAAAGAATTGCCAGTGACATTCGACTTAGAGCAACGCTTCCTCATATTATTGACGATAGAATTATTATTGTAGACATTGATGAAAAAAGTATCGATAGCTTGGGGCAATGGCCCTGGTCGAGGGATCACTTAGCTAACTTGATTGATATCTTATTTGATGACTATCAAGTAAAAGTTGTTGGATTTGATATCCTTTTTTCAGAAGCAGACAGCCACTCCCATATAAAGGCGTTAAACGAACTGCAAGCAAGCCCCTTGGGCAAAGATCCTTTATTTCAAGAAGAATACTTCAACCTGCGAAAAAAAATGGATTATGACCAACAATTTGCCAATGCTATTAAAAAACATCCCGTCATATTAGGCACAATATTTCAACAAAAAAATCCACAACAAAAACATCAACTCCCTGCCCCTATTTCAATGCTCTCTGATGAATTAAGTGATAGTCTACAGCTCTATAAACCCATCGGGTTTTCTGCCAATCTACCACGACTACAACAAGATGCAGAAAAAGTTGGTTTTTTTGACAATCCCAATATAGATGATGATGGCCAGTACCGGCGCTCGCCTCTTTTGCAAATATTCCAGAATGGGATATATCCTTCATTAGCTTTGGCTGTGACTCAGGTCGCTTTAGAGAATGTTCCGATCAATCTCATCGTACATCCTATTGACGAAAATCTATCAATCATCGATCAAGTACAACTTGGAAGCCTACTCATTCCAGTAGACAATTCCGCTTCGATACAAATTCCCTATTTAGGGCCACAAGGGAGTTTTATCTACCTGTCGATTATTGATGTCCTCCATAAAAAAATATCCAAAGAAATGCTCCAAAATAAAATTATTCTGGTAGGAACTTCTGCTCATGGTTTGCTCGATTTAAGAACAACCCCCGTTGATAAAGCCATGCCGGGAATCGAAATACATGCCAATATGATCAGTGCCATATTAGACAATAGAGTTCCAACACACCCAACCGCATATTTAGTCGTTGAGTTATTTAACCTATTGATGTTGGCTTTACTCATGATCCTAATCCCCAATAAACTCACTCCAATCAAGGTCATTATTTTTACCTTACTTCTTTTATTCGTTGACCTGAAATTGAATGCTTTTGCATGGAAACAAGGTATAGATTTAACCATTACTCCCCCATTGTTACTTATCTTTTCAATTTTTATAGTCCATATGAGTTGGGGGTTTTTAGTCGATAACCGAAAAAAACAAATTGCCATTAAACTCTTCGGGCAATATGTTCCACCGAGCTTAGTCGATGAACTCGTGCTAAAACCTGAATTAATCACCCAAAAAAGTCAGTCAAAAGAACTGAGTGTCCTCTTTGCTGATGTCAGAAATTTCACCCAAATTTCAGAAAACCTCTCACCAGAACAGTTAAGCCAACTGCTCAATGAGCTTCTCACCCCTATGACGGAAGCCATTTACCAAACACGAGGCACCATAGATAAATATATGGGTGACGCTATCATGGCATTCTGGGGCGCTCCCATATTTGAGGTAAATCACGCTGCATTATCAATATCCGCAGCACTAGATATGCAGCAAAAACTCATCCAAATTAATCATG
>PCTP01000193.1 GCA_002770795.1 Gammaproteobacteria bacterium CG22_combo_CG10-13_8_21_14_all_40_8
CAATCCATCGAAAAATCTGACTCAAACAAGCTTGCCCTCGCTACGATCGCTATTCTCGGACAGGCTCCTAGGATGTAATGTACAAGACTAGAAATTAAACTCTGTGAAAAATCATTTTAAACACAAACATCCTCTTGTAGCCAAAACCCTAAAATTAATCTGGGTTCCGTTTATATTGATTCTTTATTTATCCATGAACAACATTTTTTCATATATTCCAGATAGTTACCGTCCAGTAGAACAGGTTGTTTTAGCAATTATTGCCATATCTTATCTTTATTGGTTTTTACAACAGTTCAAAGAAAACGAGCACCAAGAACAACCCATAGATTTTAAGTTGAAGGAGGCTGGCAACAGCCAATTAACGCTCTTGGAACAGATCGAGAAAAATCAACAATATTTAACGCTGGTTGGTGAAAACATATCCCAAGCTTTGGCTATTTATGATCAAAATAAGCAACAAGTTTATGCCAATCCAGCCTACTTACACAGACAACAACAGCAATGGTCAGAGTTAACTTATCCTGAGGTTGCAAACGCTATCACAGGGATTGTTGATGCTGATCAGAATTTTTCTACACTGACACAAAATCAAACACAAAACCAAAGGGTGGCTGTTGGTTTCTCTACGAACAACAAAGGTCAGAAGGTCTATCTACAATCAACTTGGCTGAATTTTTTAGAAAGAAACTCTAATCAACCTCTTACAATGAATGTGCTTAGTGATCAAACGGAAAGTCATTTTCGAGAAACGATTCGAAATATGCGAGAGATTTTATTGTCTTTTTTGTCTGAGGAAGCTGGAGTTGCTGTTTCATTACAACACATGATGACGATGTTGTTTCATTCAACGGATTATATTCCTATTTCTCTGTATTTAATGGGCAATCATTTCGCAGAAAATACCCAGTATTTTGGTCAGGGTGTGGATGAAGGGTTTCATCAGACAATTGCCGAAGAATTAGATCTTCATTTGCTACTTCAGTCTGAAGTGATTAGAACGGATAGAGTAGGACAGCTGATGATAAAGCTTTTACCTGAAAGATATCATCAAGTTAAAACACATTGTGCGGAACTGGGAATTGGCTCGTGCTGGATTCAACCCATTCGATCAACAAATGGCGAATGTTTAAGTCTGTTATTCGTTTGGCTAAATGAGGGGCAAAAGCTAGATCATCATTTTCAACAATTCTATGCGGACAGTGGACTCTTAATTAGTTTGTTGTTGCAGAGAGTTAATTCAATTCGGATGGCGAAACAATTTGAATCCGTGATAGAAGCGTCCAGTAGTGGCATTCTTTTACTTAATGCTCAAGGATTGATAGAAAAATCGAATCCCGCATTGACTCAAATATTGGGTTATCAGCCGATTGAAATTAGAGGTAAGTCATATTGGGAACTTCAACCCGATGGGGACAGTGGTCGACAATTTTACGATTTAGCCAATGCACTGAAAAAAAACCAGCCATGGGATGGCAATTTGCAAGTGAACCATGTGGATGGGCGTAAGGTGCAAATTCATGCGGTATTGTGTCCCGCTAAATCTAAAATCAACAATTCTGTGATTATCATTGATGATTTAACTGAGCTGCAAACAGCGACACAAAAAGTCGTTAACTTATCCTTTTATGATCCTGTGACGGGATTGAATAATCGAGCATTATTATTCGAACGACTGCAACATTCTCTAGATTCTGTCATCAGAAAAAACACCCAACTAGCCGCCATTTTAATTGATTTAGACCGATTTAAACGAATCAATGACTCACTAGGTAGTGACGTGGGAGATAGCGTTTTATCCAAAATTGCCTTGAGAATTCAAGAGGCGGTCAGGAAAGAAGATATCATCGCTCGGATGGATAGTGATTTATTTGCTGTGATAGTGACTGGATTCGAGGAGGCGACTTTATTAAGAACCATGGTTGAAAAGTTACTCTATGTGATAGAACAACCACTTGAAATAGATGATAAAAAAATAGTGATTACTGCCAGTGCTGGTATAGGAATTGGTCCAGATGATGGACAAGATGCTAAAGAACTCATCAGAAAAGTGAGTATGGCGCTTTATCGAGCAAAAATAAATGGTCGTCATCAATTTGAATTTTATGAATATGAACTCAATAAGAGTTCAAGACAAAAATTTAATCTTGAAACTGAGATGCGGCTTGGTATTGAACGAAATGAGTTTTTTGTGATGTATCAGCCCATTGTGAATTCTTTATCAGGACAAGTGATCTCTGCTGAGGCTTTATTGCGTTGGAAAAATCCATTACGAGGGATGGTTTCTCCTCTGGAGTTTATACCCATTGCAGAGGAAACTGGCTTAATTATCCCTTTGGGTGATTTAGTGATTAAAAAAACAGTAGAACTTCTTTCATCTCTTGGTGAGCATGCAGTTAAAATCAGAGTGAATTTGTCGGTAAAGCAATTTCATGATAGGAATTTATCTGAGAATATTGGTCTATTTCTTGAAGAGAAAAAAATAGACAAAAAACACTTTGGCCTAGAACTCACTGAAAGTCTTATTATGAGTAGACAGGGAGAAGGTATTGAGCAGTTAAGAAAATTAAAAGATATGGGGCTATCTATTGCCATTGATGATTTTGGGACGGGATATTCTTCTTTGAGATATTTAACCAATTTTCCCGTGGACACATTAAAAATTGACAGAAGTTTTATTCAAGATCTGCCCAAAAATGATAAAAATAGAGCTTTAGTGGAAGCCATGGTCGCTATAGCGCAAAAGCTTAATCTATCAGTGGTAGCCGAGGGTGTAGAAACCATGGCTGAATTCACCGTATTGCGTAATCTGCATTGCCAAGAACTTTCTATACAAGGATTCTTGTTTAGCAAGCCATTGATAGCGCAAGAGTTTTCACAACTCATTTTAAATAAAACTTCGTATCAGGTTGTGGCATAGTTTTTTTACTGAGCTCGCAGTGGCATCTCTAAGGCTTCATAGGTATAGGTTTCTCAGCTAGTTTAGCTTGAGTGAAATCCATTTTCATGATCACGCCTTGGCGTTTGATCGCTTTGCCATTTTTGTAAACAGGTTGGAATTTAATTTGGTATATTTCCTTCATCGCCATATGATCAAAAAGCCAAGAGGGGTTTGCTTCTATAATTTCGGCGTGTACTACATCACCTGTTTCAGAGATATCAAATTTTACTCTTACCCAACCCTCATGTATATCGCTAGGGTTGACCAGTTGTTGTGGGGTTTTGGCAGTGCTTTTTTCTTCGACAGCCAATAGAGTCGTATTTAATATGAATAATGAAAAAATGAGCAAGTATTTCATTGAGGTTCCACTTCTTTGTCATTGTTGTGATAAAGAGGGGATTATATCAGTGAATGAATCTTTGATTCAATAGTACACTACAGGGCAACCGCACGAATGGTCAGACCAGAAAAGTTTAAATTATCAGTATGCTATAAAGCTGATCACTCCCCCAGTTCGCCTTATTTTTCCAAAAAACTCGGTGCTCTCTGTGTCTTCTGTGGTTCATTGATTGATCGC